>PUNR01000422.1 GCA_003551805.1 Loktanella sp. | reverse complement strand
GCAGCGCCCAGATTGATCCGGTCATTGAGCCAGCGCACGCGACCGTCAGCGCGGGTTGTGTCGATATCGTCGTCCAGCAAGGCGCGCGCTTCGAACAGAAAACCGCCTGCGGTATTGTACTGACCCGCGACCAGCCAGTCAGACCGTGTTCCTGCTAACCCCGATGACGGGTTGAAATCCGGCTGAGCCTCACTGCGCAAAATGCGCCCGAAGGTGAGTGTTGATGCAGCGCCTGCCGCGCCCACCCGTGTCCATGTCACACCAGTGGCAAGCTGGGTGCCGGTTTCGACCGCGTCCTGACCGGCAAAGCGCGACCGGTCAAATAGGTTGGCCTGATCCAGTTCTGATCTTGTGCTGTCCTCGTTGGGGGGAATACCGCCATAGATATCGGCCCAGCTTAACGTGACTGTCGGTTCCAGCAGATGGCTGGCCTGACCGGTCGCATGGCGGGCCAGCGGCCAGCGCAGGGTCATCATAACATTTGGCACGATGCGCAGATCATTGGCAGGAAAGGCACTGTCGTCGCGCACGTTGTAAATATCGCCGCGCAGTCCCGTAAGTGCGGTGCCAACAAAACCGCCCGGCAAGATCCAGTCGCGCCGCCAATCGGCCCGCGCGCCAGCGCGCGTCACGTCGCGCCCGTCGTCACCGTCGGTGGTGTCGGGCCGGTAAGCCGTGTCCACGCTTGTCGCATAGGTCAGCGTTCCACCATAGGAGGGGGTCAGTCGTGCCTCGTACCGGGCCTCGCCGATGATGGGTGGCAAGGACGCATTGGTTTCCTGATCGCGTAATGTCTGGAAATAGCTCAGGCGGAATTCCTGCAGGCTGCTGTCAGTGACCCTCACAAGACCAATCGCGCTTTCCAGACGGTCACGGTCGCCATAGCCGTAATCGACCAGGTAGGCTTTGTCCGATACGGTTTCAGCATTAAAGCTAAGCTGATATCCGTCGCGCAGCGCAAAATTACCTGACGCAACCAGATAGGACCGTGCATTGTCCTGCAACGTGTCTTCACTGGCGGCACCTGTCACCTGCACCGCGCCATTTGCAAAGGCACGACGAAACAGAATTTCAATGGTGCGCGTCTGTGGTGACAGATAGGGCGTCAGCGTCACATCGGCATGATCGCCCAAAGTGATGAAATAGGGCGTTTTCAGCCCTGTCCCCAAGCGGCTTGTCGTGGTGGCACGCGGGATCAGGAAACCTGTTGCGCGTGTCAACGTGGGGTCAGGCAGGCGCATCGCGGGTATCCATAACACCGGCACACCGCGTATACGGAAGGTCGCGTTTTCAAAGTATAGCTGGCGTTCCAGCGTATCATGGACCACGCGTTCGGCACGGATTTCCCACAAAGGCGCGCGATTGCCGCAGACCTGACAAGACGACGCCGTGCTGCGGTACAGCTGCAGATACCGCCCGTCGGCGCGGTCGATCTGGTTGGCGGCCAGTTGCAATTGCTGGTCCAGCACCAGACGGGCGCCAAGCAGCATGCCGTTTTCCAGCCTCGGGTCGAGATCGGCGCTTTCGGCCTGCAGCACGCTGCCGTCGGGTGCTTGCACGATGATCGGCCCGCTGATTAGCAACCGGTCGCTGGCACGGTCATAAACGATGCGGCTGGCGCGCAGGGTGCTGCCATCAAAGAACACCTCGACGTTGCCGCTGGCGATCAGCTGGTTGTCGCCTGTCAGACGGACATCGTCAGCAACAAGCGTTGCGGCCTGCTGTGCCTGCGCCAGCGCGGGGATCATCAAAAAGACCAGAACCAGCCAGCGCATCAGCCATCCTCGTTATGTAAAAGAATGCCAAGCGACAGGCCCATCGCAGCCAAAGGCGGTGCCCATGCAGCAAGGGCTGCGGGCAATTGCCCGTTCTCGCCCAGTACCTGCGCAAAGTTGCGGATAAAGTAGATCGTGAACGCCAGCAGGATCGCCAGCATCACCATCAACCCCGTGCGCCCGCCACGCTGGTGTCGGATCGTGAAACTTGCCCCGATCATCACCATTGCCATCAGGAAAAACGGTTGCGCAATCTCGCTGTGTAACCAGACGACATGGCGCTGCGCTGAAAAACCTGCCGCCTGCAAACGTCCGATAAAAGCGGGCAACTCCCAGATCGGGATGGATGACGGTGTGCCGAAACTGTCGCGGATCTGGTCGGGTGTCAGGGTCGAGGGTATCCGCATCGCCGCACGCTGGACGGCACCTGCCTCTGGCGTGATGTCGGTTTCAAAGCGCCAGTCCTTGGCATTGGTCAACACCCAGGCACCGTCGGTCAGGATCGCAGAATCCGCATTCACCCGCCGTGCCGGTCCGCTGTCGGGGGCAAATGTGATAAAGGTCACGTCGGTCAGCACCGTGCCATCCAGATTGGCGCTGGCCGCGCGAATTACGGTCTGGCCTTCATCCGTGCCCTGCCGCAGCCACAACCCCGATGATCCGATCGACAAGACCGATGCATTGCCGCGCAAGGCACCGCCGCGCGCCTCGTATTCCTTGGATGTTGCCGCCACGATCGGGTTCAGCACGGCAACCGCGCCAACCCCGATCAACAAAGCCACGACAAGCGGTGCCAAAAGCGCGCGCAGCGCAGACCGGCCTGCCGCGCGTGTCACGACAAGCTCGGACGACCGCGCCAGCCCCAGGAACAACGCAATCGCGGCCAGTATCATGATCAGCGGAAGAATCTCATAAATCCCTTGCGGCGTGTTCAGCAGGGTCAACGCGATCAGGTCCGCAAAACCGGCATCTGCGCTGGCATAGCGGCGCAATTGTTCGACCAGATCAAGAAACATCATGATCAGCGCAAAAACAGCCAGCACGCCCAGAAACGTGACGAAAAAGCGGCGTGCAAAATAGCGGTGCAGGATCATGATGGCACCATCACAGCACGGCGGCGCTTGAACAGATAGGGCCGGCTGGCCCAGAATAGCAAGAACCACACAATCGCCAGCCCGCCAATGCCGGGCAGGTAGGTCATGAACCAAAACCGCGTATCGCTGCGCGCCGCGTTCAGCCCTGCGGTTTCCAGTGCCTTCACGACGACAATCAATCCGATGGCCGCCACGATCTGCCGCCAGACACCAAAGCGGCTATAGCTGCCCACCATCAAGGTGGCAAAGCCGATCAGGGCGGCAACCATGCCCAGTATCGACTGGCTGATCCTGTCATGCCCGTCGGCCATCAGGCGGGCAGCGCGTGTACCCGTCTCTTCCTCAAGCGCGGGGGTGGGGCGTAGCAATTCCCATGTCGGCACATGCGCCGCCCGCCGCCCTGTGCGTGTCGTGGGCGTCAGCAGCGCACCTATATTATAAGAAAAATCCGCAAACTTTGTCGTAAACAGCCGCTGGTCTTCCAGCCGTAGCGTCTGCACCAGTCCATCGATCATGACCAGTTGGGTCTGGTCATCCTGCCGGACCAGAAAAGCGCGGGACGCGGTATAGGTGACATGATCGACACCGCCACGGGTGTCGGACAGGAATATATCCTGTAACTCGCCATTGGTGGTGATGTCGCGGATATAGAATGTCACGCCGGACACCGGCTCGATGAAAGTGCCGGGTGTCAGCAAGCGGGCGG
>PUNR01000203.1 GCA_003551805.1 Loktanella sp. | reverse complement strand
TATCCCCCGCACTCGGTTCCAGCAGCCCTACGATCAACCGCGCAATCGTCGATTTCCCCGATCCGCTTTCACCGACAAGGGCAAAGGTTTCACCCTTCTTGACGGTGAAACTGACATCGTCCACCGCCTTGACATAAAGCTTGCCTGTCCCCTCGATCTTGCGGTTCAGCCAAGGCTGGGACACGTCAAACCGGCGCGACAGCCCGCGCACATCCAGCAAAGTATCATTCATGCTGTTTGCCCCTTTTCGTCAGATTGCGGCGGATATAGCCAACACGCCACCTCGCGCCCCAGCGCGATCGGCGCAGCCTGCGGCTGGTCGATGCGGCAACGGTCCATCACATGCTCGCACCGCGGGTTAAAGGCACAGCCGCGCGGAATAGCCGACAGGCGCGGCATCGACCCCGGAATCTGCGTCAACCGTTCCAGATTGGCCCCCAGACGCGGGATCGCCCCCATCAGACCGGCGGAATAAGGGTGTTTGGCATCCTTGATCACATCCCGCACAGGGCCGATTTCAGCGATCCGGCCCGCATACATCACCGCCACACGGTCGGCGGTTTCGGCGATGACACCCATATCATGCGTCACCAGCATGATCGCGGCCCCGTTTTCAGCGCAAAGCCGTTTCATCACATCGATGATCTGCGCCTGCACCGACACATCCAGCGCCGTTGTCGGTTCATCCGCGATCACCAGATCAGGGCTGGCACAAAGCGCCAGCGCAATCACCACGCGCTGCCGCATCCCGCCCGAAAACTGATGCGGATAATCGTCGATCCGGCGGCTGGCATCGGGAATACCCACATCATCCAGCAGGCCAACGGCCTTTTTGCGCGCCTCGGTTTCCGACATCGGCAAATGGGTGCGGATAGTTTCAATCAACTGTTCCGAAATACGGTATAGCGGGTTCAGCGATGTCAGCGGGTCCTGAAAGATCATCCCGATCCGGCGGCCCCTGATCTTGCGCATCTCGGCCTCGGGCAGATTGTCGATCCGGCGCCCCTGCAAGATCACCTCGCCCTTGGCGATCCGGCCCGGACGGTCGATCAGCCGCATGATCGCGGCCCCTGTCATGGATTTACCGGCACCGGATTCACCCACAACGCCCAGCACCTCGCCGGGCATGATGTCGAATGTCACATCCTGCACCGCCGTCAAAATCCCCCGCCTTGTGGGGAATTCAACGGTCAGATTGCGCAAGGACAGCAATGGTTCAGTCATGGCAAATCCTATCGCAGCTTGGGGTTCAGCGCATCGCGCAGCCAGTCACCCAACAGGTTGACCGACAACGCCAGTGCAATCAGCGTCAGCGCGGGGAAAAACAGGATCCACCATTCCCCCGAAAACAGGAATTGCTGACCAATACGAATAAGCGTGCCCAGCGATGGCTGCGTCGGCGGCACACCCACGCCAAGGAAGGACAAGGTCGCCTCTTCGATAATCGCGAGTGCCAGCGAAATCGTCCCGATCACCAGCACCGGACCCAACACATTGGGCAGCACATGGCGCAGCAGGATCAGGATGGGATGCACCCCCATGATCCGCGCGGCTGATACATAATCGCGCTGGCGTTCCACCATCGTCGCACCGCGCACCGTGCGTGCAAACTGCGCCCAGTTCGACAGGCCGATGGCAAAGATCAGCACCCAGACCGCCATGGTTTCCTGACGGCTGGGCGGGATCACGCCCCGCGCAATACCGAAAATCAAAAGCGCAATCAGGATGGCCGGAAAGGACAGCTGGATATCCGTCACACGCATGATCACCGCATCAATGATCCCGCCATTATAGCCCGCGATCAGACCAAGCGACACACCCAGCGTCATCGCAAACAAGGTCGCCAGCACACCCACAAACAGCGACACGCGGCTGCCATACATGATCGTGGACAGCACATCGCGGCCTTGGTTATCGGCCCCCATCAGAAAGTAATTATCCGAAAAAGCCCCCGTGCTGTTGGGCGGTGTAAACCCGTCCATCAGGTTCAGACTGGCCGGATTGAACGGATTATAAGGCGCGATCCAAGGCGCCAGCACCGCCAGCATAATCAGCGACAGCGCGACAATTGTCGCCACCACCGTCACCGGCGACGTGCGCCACGAATAAAAGATATCGCTGTCCAAAGCCTGCGCCAACCGCCCCTTGGGCGGATCCGGCACGATCAGGTCTTCCCGCGGTATTTCAGCGATCGGGCGTTGATTTTCCATGATTATTTTCCTGCCCCGCCATCGACGCGCAGACGCGGATCGACAACGTAATAAAGTATATCAACAACAAGGTTGATCAGCACAAAGACCAGCGCGATGAACATCAGATACGCCGCCATCACCGGCACATCGACGACCTGCACCGAGGTGATGAACAACGACCCGACACCGGGCCATTGGAACACCGTCTCGGTCACGATGGCAAAAGCGATCACCGACCCCAGTTGCAAACCGGTGATCGTGATGACCGGCACCAGCGTATTCTTCAGCGCATGGCCGAAATTGATCGCCCGCTGCGTCAGCCCGCGTGCCTTGGCAAAGCGGATATATTCGGTGCGCAGCACCTCCAGCATCTCGGCGCGGACAAGGCGCATGATCAGCGTCAACTGGAACAGCGACAGCGTGATCGCGGGCAGGATCAGTGATTTCAAACCGGTTTCGGTCAGAAACCCTGTGCGCCACCAGCCCAGATCAACCACCTGCCCCCGCCCGAAGGACGGCAACCACCCCAGTTCGACCGAAAACAGATAGATCAACCCGATCCCGATCAGAAAGGTCGGCAAACTGACCCCGACCAGCGACAGCGCCATGATCGCCGCCGATGACCACGCCTTGGGCCGCAGCGCGGTATAAACGCCAAAGATCACGCCAAAAACCAGCGCGATTGACGCCGACACCAGCGCCAATTCGATCGTCGCAGGCAGACGGCTCAGGATCAATTCGGTCACGGGCTGTTGCAGGCGATAGGAAATGCCGAATTCCCCCTGCATCGCATTGCCGATGAACCGGAAGAACTGGACGATCACGCTGTCGTTCAGGCCCAGCCTTTCGCGCATGATTTCCTGATCTTCGAGCCGTGTATCGACGCCGACCATACTGGCGATCGGGTCGCCCACATAGCGGAACACGATGAACGCGATCAATGCCACGAACAGCATGACGATGACGGATTGCGCAAGCCGTCGGATGATGAAGGCCAGCATGGGCGACCCTTTTCGTTGAAAATGAAAGGACCGCCTGACCCCGACGGGGAAAGGCGGCCCATTAAGACGTCAGCAGATCAGTCGTTGAACGTCAGCGTGGTCAGCATCGGCTGGTTTTCAGGATGCACAGGCAGGGTGATCCGCTCGTTCATCGCATAGGCCAGCACCTGATTGTGGATCGGCAGCAGCACGCGGTCGGCCTTCACCACTTCCCAGATTTCCGCAACTGTCGCAGCGCGGGCTTCCAGATCGGTTTCGGTCCCCAGCGACTGGATCATCGCATCAAGTTCGGGGTTGGAATATAGCCCGCCGTTGTACGCGCCATAGCTGCCTTCCTTGGTGTGCACCAGATCGTTGAACACATAGGCGGAATCGAATGTCGGAACGCCCCAGCCCAGCATGTAGAAATC
>PUNR01000305.1 GCA_003551805.1 Loktanella sp. | reverse complement strand
TGGTGCGGTCGTTGCGCAGGGGCAGATCGGCAGCTGATTGCGGGCGGCACTGGCAAGAATCGGCTGGTCGTTGCCGGTTTGGCCGTGAAAAGGGAACAATTTTGCGTCAGACGGCGTTGGGTGTCCAGATAGCGGAAGCAACCAAAGAGGTAATGTCATGTCATATGATCCCCAACGCCCCCAAGATCCGAACAACCCCAACAACCCGCGCGATCCCATGCACGCGACGCAGCCCGCTGCGCGTGGCGGCACGCCAAAGTGGATCTGGGTTGCTGTTGCCGCAGTCGGGGTTGTCGTTCTGTTCATGCTTTTCTCGGGCGGTGACCGTCCTGACCAGATGGCACCGACGGCTGACCAGCCCCCTGTCGTCACGACTGACCCCATGGCGCCAGCCACAGGCACCCCGACCGAAACTGACCCGATGGTTGCACCTTCTGATCCTGTCGAATCCGTCGATCCGATCGAACAGCAAGACCCCGCACCAATCGTGGAATAACACCACTTCACCAGCAACGCTGAAAGGCGGACGCATTTTTGCGTCCGCCTTTTTTGTGTCCAGACCCGAGGCTTCATTATGCTGACACTCCATTGTCCCTGTTGCGGCATCGACGCTGACGAAACCGACCTGCATGCAGGCGGGCAGGCGCATCTGAAACGCTTTGGCCCCGGATCAACCGATGATGATTTCGAGGATTACATGTTCATGCGCGAAAACCCCAAAGGCGTGCATTTTGAACGCTGGCGGCATGCCTACGGCTGCGGCAAATGGTTTCTGGCCGCGCGTTGCACCGCCACGCTTGAGGTGTTTGGCACCTATTCCGCCCAGACCACCGCACCGCCACAAGCGATCCGCGACAAGATTTCGGCCAAACGCCCTGGCTGGACATGGGGAGATTTGACATGAGCACCCGACTGACCGGCCTTGGCCGCCTGATCGACAAGACCAAACCTGTCCATTTCACCTTCAACGGGAAGCGTCTGCGCGGGTTTGCGGGGGATACGCTGGCCTCGGCGCTGCTGGCCAATGACCAGATGCTGGTGGGGCGTTCGTTCAAATACCACCGCCCGCGCGGTGTTGTCGCGGCTGGCGCAGAGGAACCCAACGGCCTTGTCAATCTGGGCACAGGCGCGCGGTTTGAACCCAACCAGCGCATCACGACAACAGAATTGTTCGACGGGCTGGCGGCGACCAGCCAGAACCACTGGCCGTCACTGGACTTTGACATAGGTGCGGTGAATACCCATCTGTCGCGTTTTTTGCCTGCGGGGTTTTATTACAAAACCTTCCTTTATCCGCGCGCCTTCTGGAAACATGTCTACGAGCCGATCATCCGCAAATCCGCCGGTCTGGGCCGCGCGCCCAAGGACCGGGACGAGGATACATACGAACATTTTAACCTGCATGTCGATGTGCTGGTTGTCGGCGGCGGCATCGCGGGTCTGGCAGCAGCCAAGGCCGCGGGCGAGGCTGGTGCGCGCGTTCTGCTGATTGAACAAACCGCCGATTGGGGTGGCCGTGCGATGGTGGATACGCCGCAGATCGACGGTATGGCTGCTGCTGACTGGGTTAAGTCCACGCTGGAACTATTTGAAGGTATGGATAATGTGACCCTGCGTTCACGTTGCATGGGGGCGGGGGTCTATGACCACGGCTATGCGCTCGCCTATGAACGACTGACCGATCATGCGCCGGATCAGGACGGGCCGCGCCACAGGCTTTGGCGGATCAGGGCGCGGCAAATCGTGACGGCGACAGGTGCGATCGAGCGGCCTTTGTCCTTTGCGGGCAATGATGTGCCGGGTGTCGTTCTGGCCGGTGCCGTACGCGATTACGCGGTGAATTTCGGCGTCTCGGTCGGTGACCGCACGGTCGTGGTGACCAACAACGACGACGCCTACCGCACCGCGATTGCGCTGAAAGAGGCGGGGCTGGACGTGCCTGCCATCATCGACGCAAGGCCAGCGCCCGAAGGCGCGCTGATCGATCAGGCGCGCGGCATGGGTATCCGTGTGGCCGTTGGCAAAGCCATCGCCAAGGTTAAAGGCGGCAAACGTGTCACCGGAGTCGCTATCTGCGCACAAGCGGGCGAAGGGGCGGTGCTGGAAGAGATAGATTGCGATTGCGTCGCCATGTCGGGCGGCTGGTCGCCGGTCGTGCATCTGTGGTCACATTGCGGTGGTAAACTGGTCTGGGACGACGCGCAGGCGATGTTCCGGCCTGATGCTACGCGACCCCCGACAGGTGCCGACGGGCAGGGTTTCGTGATCGCTGCTGGCGTGGCGAACGGGCATTTGCGTAGCGCTGATGTGCTTGCCGATGCGGTGGCGGCGGGCAAGGCTGCCGCCTTGGCCGCCGGACGGGATCAGGAAGTAAGCCCCGCACCAGCGGCTGTAGATGCAGATGAAGGCCCGCTGGCCCCCGTCTGGTTGATGCCGCAAGGGGCCAGTTATGCGCTGCGGTCCAAGGCTTGGCTGGATTTCCAGAACGATGTGAAGGTATCCGATGTGCAGCTTGCTGCACAGGAAGGGTTCGAAAGCGTCGAGCATGCCAAGCGCTATACCACATTGGGGATGGCGACCGATCAGGGTAAGTTAAGCAATATCAACGGACTGGCGGTGCTTTCTGATGCATTGAATGCAGCAATTCCGAATGTCGGCACCACGACGTTCCGCCCGCCCTATACGCCGATTTCTATGGCGGCGATTGCGGGCGCTGCGCGGGACGAGATTTTCCAGCCTTTGCGCAAAACCCCGATGTCGGACTGGCACAATGCCAATGGTGCCGACAACGAACCTGTCGGCCAGTGGCGCAGGCCCTTTGCCTATGTCCGCGCGGGTGAAACGGTGCATGACGCAGTGAACCGCGAAGTCACCAATGCCCGCAGCAATATCGGGCTGCTCGATGCCTCCACCCTTGGCAAGCTGGTGGTCACAGGGCCGGATGCGGGCAAGTTTCTGGACATGCTTTACACCAATATGATGTCCAATCTGGGTGTCGGTAAATGTCGCTATGGCCTGATGTGTTCCGAAAACGGTTTCCTGATGGATGACGGTGTCGTGGCGCGGATGGATGAAGATACCTGGCTGTGCCACACCACCACAGGCGGGGCCGACCGTATCCACGCCTGGATGGAAGACTGGCTGCAATGCGAATGGTGGGACTGGAAAGTCTATGTCGCCAACGTCACCGAACAATGGGCGCAGGTCGCGGTGGTCGGGCCGAAGGCCAAGCTGCTTTTGGACAAGCTGGGCGGGATGGACCTGTCCGCGCTGCCTTTCATGCAATGGCAGGCAGGCCAGATCGGCGGGTTTGATGCGCGGGTGTTCCGGATTTCGTTCTCGGGCGAGCTGTCCTATGAAATCGCCGTGCCTGCGGGGCAGGGTCGTGCCTTCTGGGATGCGCTGATCGCGGCGGGTGAGGAGTTTGGGGTCATGCCCTATGGGACCGAAGCGTTGCATATCATGCGCGCCGAAAAGGGTTTTATCATGATCGGGGATGAAACCGATGGCACGGTGATCCCGCAGGATCTGAACCTGCATTGGGCCTTGTCCAAGAAAAAGGACGATTATCTGGGCAAACGCGCCCATGCGCGCAGTTTCATGGATAATCCTGATCGTTGGCGGCTGGTGG
>PUNR01000243.1 GCA_003551805.1 Loktanella sp. | reverse complement strand
CTACCCCGCCGAAGGAACCGATGCAGAAGCGGCAGAGACTGCCGTCGCGCGCATTGATGCAGATTACGATCAGGACCGGATCAAAACCCTGATCGCCAACGACGGCTGGGCATGACCCGGACGCCCCGCCTGATGGAGGCTATGATGGCGCTACTTCCCTTTCTGAAACGCAAAGAAACCGAAACATCCGGCGTAAACCCGGTGGTCGCGGCGTTCCTGCATGACTATTCGATCGAGGTGATGCCGCGCACCGCCGAAAAGGTCGAAAACTTCCGCGACCTGCTGCCCGCAGGCACCCGCGTCTATATCGCCCATATCGACGGCACGCCGATTGACGACATGGTCGGCACCGCCAAACGGCTGGCGCTGGACGGCTTTCAGGTGATGCCACACTTCCCTGCGCGCATCATCAAGCACCGCGCCACGCTTGCTGACTGGATCGCGCGCTATCAGGGCGAGGCTGGCGTCGATCAGGCGTTGCTGCTGGCCGGTGGTGTGGCAGAGCCGCAGGGGGATTTTCACAGCTCTATGCAACTGATGGAAAGCGGTTGTTTTAGTGATTTCAAACGCCTGCATGTCGCAGGCCACCCCGAAGGCAACCGCGACATCGACCCTGACGGGTCTGACGCGAATGTGATGGATGCGCTGCGCTGGAAACAGCGTTTCAGCGACACCACAGACGCCGAAATGGCCCTGACGACACAATTTGCTTTCGAGGCGGATCCGATCATCGCCTGGGCCGATGCCTTGCGCGATGCAGGGATCACCATTCCGATCCATATCGGCATCGCAGGTCCGGCCAAGCTGCAAACCCTGATCAAATTCGCCATGGCCTGCGGCGTTGGCCCGTCACTGCGCGTGTTGCAAAAACGTGCGATGGATGTGACCAAGCTGCTGCTGCCCTACGAACCGACCGATGTGGTCACAGCGCTTGCCACGCATAAGGCTGCAAACCCCGATTGCCTGATTACGCGGGTGCATTTCTTCCCGCTGGGCGGGATCAAGACCAATGCTGCCTGGGCGACAGACCATAGCGGCGCACAAATGAAGGACCGGACATGACCCGCACGATCATCGAATCCAAAACCAAGACCGCCATTATCGGCTTTGACCAGCCGTTCTGCGTGATCGGTGAACGGATTAACCCAACGGGCCGCAAGATTTTGGCCGAAGAACTGGAACGCGGTGATTTCAGCCGGGTCGAGGCCGATGCCATCGCGCAGGTCGCCGCAGGTGCCACGGTGCTGGATATCAATTCGGGTGCGGTGTTTTCCAATAAAATGGCCGAAGACCCGCGCTATGCCGACAACAATTTCGTCGAACCGCCGCTGATGGCTGAATTAATCGCGCGCGTTCAGGCGGTTGTGGATGTGCCCTTGTGCATTGACAGTTCGGTTCCGGGTGCGCTGGAGCGCGGATTGGCCGCGGCAGAGGGGCGTCCGCTGCTCAATTCCGTGACGGGGGAAGAGGAACGCATGGAACTCGTCCTGCCTTTGGTCAAGAAATACAATGTGCCTGTCGTGGCGATTTCAAATGACGACAGCGGGATTTCCGAGGATCCCGACGTACGTTTTGCCGTGGCGAAAAAGATCGTCGAACGCGCTGCCGATTACGGCATTCCCGCGCATGATATCGTGGTTGACCCGCTGGTGATGCCGATTGGCGCCATGGGCACGGCCGGTTTGCAGGTTTTCACGCTGGTCCGCCGCCTGCGCGAGGAACTGGGCGTGAACACGACCTGTGGCGCGTCCAATATCAGTTTTGGCCTGCCGAACCGGCACGGGATCAACAATGCGTTTTTGCCAATGGCGATGGCTGCGGGGATGACATCGGCGATCATGAACCCTGTCGCTTTGCCCATCGGCCCCCTGAAGATTGCGGAAAAACGGGCCGAAGCATTGGCAGCAGGGATCATCCTGCCCGAAGATATGGATGACGAAACCTTTGGCACGCTTTTTGGTCTGGGATCGACCCTGCCCCGCCCGGGCAAGGAAATGGAGGCAATCCGCGCCGCCAATTTCCTGACCGACAACGACCCATCCGGTGCGGAATGGATCCGGTTCAATCGCGTTCCGGTGAAAGAAGGCGAAGGCCGCGCGCGGACGGGACGGCGGAAAAGGTAAAACTTTCAAGCCTCCGGCGGGGATATTTTTACTCTGACGATGATGGGGGTCGCAGGCGTGATGCGAGGCTGCGCAGGGATCTGTTCAGCAGGGTCACATCGCTGCTGACGCCCATGAAAGTGATCCCTTTTTCAAGCCAGCCAGCAACGCGGGTTTCGTCAAAAGTGATGATGCCTGCGATTTTGCCAGCAGTGAGTGTGCGCGCAATGATGTGGTCAATGGCGCGCAGAACCTGCGGGTGATCAAGTTGGCCGGGAAAGCCCATATCGGCAGACAGGTCCGCAGGGCCGACAAAAACGCCGTCCACACCTTCGGTTGCGGCAATCGCGTCGATGTTGTCGAACGCTTTGCGGCTTTCGGCCTGCACCAGCAGGCACATCTGTGCATCTGCCTGCCGGATATAATCGGGCATCGCGCCATAGCCGGACGCGCGTGCCGATGACGCGCCCATGCCACGGACACCGTGCGGCGGATAGAGCATCGCGCGCGCCATGTTCTGTGCTGTGGCCGCATCATCGACCATCGGGACCAGGACGGTCTGGCAGCCTTGGTCCAGCACTTGCTTGATCATCCAGACCTCTGCCGCGGGGACGCGGACCACCGGTGCTGTGCCGCTGACAGCCAAAGCATGCAATTGTGGCGTCAGGCCAGTGACAGCATTGGGCCCATGTTCGGCGTCGATCAGGCACCAGTCAAAACCGGCATTGCCTGCCATTTCCGCCAGTGCCGCCGATCCGGTGGACAGCCAGATGCCATATTGCACCTTTCCGGCCACCAGCGCGGATTTGAGTTTGTTTTCCGGTGTCTGCATCTGCGCCCCCAAGTGTTCGGCGCGATACTGGCAAGCGGATCAGCGATAGTAAAGCGATTGCCCGTTGGCGAAAATCTGCACCTTGGACGGGTCTGCCGCCATGCGTACGGATTTGCCGCGCAGGTCCGCATGGATGCCGGGCAGTTTGCCGATCACGGCGGAATTGTCGCCGACTTTGTCGAAATAGAGCAATGTCACCTCGCCCAAAGCTTCGGTGATATTAACCTTGCCTTCAAAGGCGTAATCATCGGCAGTCGTTTCGACCATATCCTCGGGGCGGATGCCGATATTAACCGACATTCCCATATCGCTGTCGCGTGTCGGCACAGCAGATGTCACAGTGCCGCCGCCGTGCAATTTGACGCGGGTTTCGGCACCTGTCCCGGTGATTTCGCCTGCCAGCAGGTTCATCGCAGGGCTGCCGATAAATTGCGCGACAAATTCGTTTTGGGGCCGCTCGTATAGCTCCAGCGGGGTTCCGACCTGTGCGATGCCCATATTGGCCAGCACCACAATGCGGGTGGCAAGGGTCATCGCCTCCACCTGATCGTGGGTGACGTAGATCATCGTACTGTCGGGCATGGATTCCTTGAGCTGGGCAATCTCGATCCGGGTGGCCACGCGCAAGGCGGCATCAAGGTTGGAAAGCGGTTCATCGAACAGATAAACCTTGGGGTCGCGCACGATGGACCGGCCAATCGCGACACGCTGGCGTTGACCGCCAGACAGCGCCTTTGGCAAGCGGTCCAGCAAGGGTTCCAGTTGCAGGATTTTCGCAGTGCGCGTCACGGCGTCTTCGATCTCGGCCTTGGATTTCTTGGCGAGTTTCAGCGCGAACGACATGTTTTCGCGCACCGTCATATGCGGGTAAAGCGCATAGGACTGGAACACCATCGCGATGCCACGCTGTGCCGGGGGCATGTCGTTGACGACTTGCCCGTCGATTGTCAGTTCGCCACCGGTGATCTTTTCCAGCCCTGCGATCATCCGCAAAAGAGTGGATTTGCCGCAACCGGACGGACCGACGAAAACGATCAGCTCGCCGGTCTTGATGTCCAGATTGATGTCTTTCAGCACATCGACCGTGCCACCATAGGTCTTGGCGACATTGGTCAGTTTCAGCTCTGTCATCTTACTCTCCCCCACCCATATTTCATGTTTTCAGCGCAAAGCAGACTTGCCAAGGACCAAAGTGCAATTTGCCATCGGCCGACACCTGCGCCGAGCCCAGCTCTGCCCCGATCACGGTCCAGTCACCGGCGGGCAGATCGAAATCGGACGGGGTGTCGCGGACGTTGAAGGCACAAAAGATCGTCTGATCGCCGGCTGTGCGCGTGAAATAGACCACGTCACCTTGCGCGCGCATCCCGTCATGGTCGCCCACGGCCAGTGCCGGATGGCTGTGCCGGAACGCAATCGCGCGGCGGTAATGGTGCAGCAACGCGCCTGGTTCATCTTCTTGTGCGCCGACGGCAAGGGCCAGATGTTCGCTGGACACCGGCAGCCACGGCTTGCCTGCGCTGAAACCGCCGTTCAGGTTGTCACGATCCCAGACCATCGGTGTCCGGCAGCCGTCGCGCCCTTTGAATTCAGGCCAGAATTCGATGCCATAAGGGTCTTGCAGGTCTTCAAAGGCGACATCAGCCTCGTGCAGGCCGAGTTCTTCGCCCTGATAGATGCAAACCGATCCGCGCAGCGACATAATCAGGCTGGCGAACATCCGTTGCGCAGCAGGTGGCAAGTCCCAGCGTGACGCGTGACGCACAACATCGTGGTTGGAAAAGGCCCAGCACGCCCAACCATCGGCGGCGACGGCATCGACCTGTTCCATCACTTCGACAATGCGGGCGGCGGTGGGTTTGTCTTTGGCAAGAAATTCAAACGCATAGCACATCTGCATCAGGTCATCGCCAGTCGTGTACTGGCCCATGATTTCCAGCCCGCGTTGGGCATCGCCCACCTCGCCCACGGCGGCGGCGCCGTAGGGTTCCATCACGGCACGCAGCCGCGCGAGGAATTTGACGTTATCGGGGTGGTTTTTATCGTAAAGGTGTTCCTGATGGTTATAGGGGTTCACCGACGGCGCGATATTGGCGTTGCGCCGTTCGGGTGGCAGCGCGGGGTTATTACGCAATTCGGCGTCATGCATGTAAAAGTTAATGGTATCGAGCCGGAAGCCATCGCAGCCGCGGTTCAGCCAGAAACGGGCGACGTCAAGCAACGCCTCTTGCACGTCTTCGGAATGGAAGTTCAGGTCGGGCTGCGACACAAGGAAATTGTGCAAATAATATTGCTCACGCCGCGCGTCCCATTGCCAGCCAGAGCCACCAAAGATCGACAGCCAGTTATTCGGCGGGGTGCCGTCAGGTTTAGGGTCGGACCAGACATACCAGTCAGATTTGGGATTATCGCGGCTGGCGCGGCTTTCGATGAACCACGGATGCTGCGCGCTGGTATGCGACAATACCAGATCAATCATGACACGGATGCCAAGCCTGTGGGCTGTGTCGATCACCGCATCGAAATCGGCCAGTGACCCGAACATCGGATCGACATCGCAATAATCGCTGACGTCATAGCCGAAATCCTGCATCGGCGAGGTGAAGAAAGGCGAAATCCAAATCGCATCCACCCCAAGCGACGCGATGTATGGCAGGCGCTGCACGATGCCCAAAAGATCACCGATCCCGTCGCCGTTGCTATCCTGAAAGCTGCGGGGGTAGATCTGATAGATCACCGCACCGCGCCACCAGTCTTTGTCTATTGCCATGTCTGTTTTCATGGCTACTGCGGTCGTCATGGGTATTGTCCTGTATGTTTGATTATTTGACGGAACCGGCCAACAGGCCGCGCACCAGATAGCGTTGCATCGCAAAGAAAACGAGCAATGGCACAGCGATCGACACAAAGGCCGCTGTTGCCAGAATTTCCCAATTGCCGCCGCGTGTGCCCAAAAGCTCGACGATCTGTGCGGTCATGACCGTGGTCTGGCCCGTGGCGTCGATCAGGAACACTTTGGCGACCAGCAGGTCGTTCCATGTCCACAGGAACTGGAAGATCGCAAAGCTTGCCAAGGCGGGGAAGGACAAAGGCAGGATGATCTTGGTGAAAATCTGGAAATCTGTCGCGCCGTCGACGCGGGCGTTTTCGATGATATCACGCGGCAGGCCAACCATGTAATTGCGTAAGAGATATATGGCCAGCGGTAGCCCGAACCCCGTATGCGCAAGCCATGTGCCAAGATAGCCTTTGCCAATCCCGATCTCTAGATGCAGGCGCAACAGCGGAATTAGGGCCAGTTGCAACGGCACCACGAGCAGGCCGACAACAGCAGCAATCAGCAGCGCACGGCCCGGAAAGTCCATCCATGCCAGCGCATAGGCCGCAAATGCCGCAATCACGATGGGGATGATCGTCGCGGGGATCGTCACGGTCATCGTGTTGAAAAATGCGCGCGTCATACTGTCGGTGCGGCCGCCACTGACCAGCACCGTATCATAATTGTCCAGCGTGAACTCGGGCGGCGTTGTCGCCGTGGCAAAGACGCGCTGGCCCCTGCCTGACAATTCCTCTGGGCTGGTCCAGATATAGGTGCCGTCAGCCTCGACCGTGATGGTCACACCATCGCCCAGATCGGCGGTATCGCCCGGCACATAGGTGTCAATCGCGCGTGACGTGACGCCCCAGACGCTGATATCGGCATCAGAGGTATCGCCGAACAGGTTTCCTTCGACCACATAGACACCGTTGACCAGCGTCTGGTTGCTTGGGTCGGCGGTGCGCAGGGTCAGGTTTTGTTCCGTTGGGAACAAGGACTGCCACCAGCCATTACTGCTGATTTGGTCCGCCGTGCGGAACGATGACACCAGCAACCCGATGGTCGGGAACAGCCAAAGCGCGACAAGCGCCACAACCGAGATATGCACGATCCAGTTCAGCGCGGATGTGCGGCCAGCGATATTTTCCATCAGCGCATCTCCTTGCGGGCGTTGTAGACATTCCAGACCAGGATCGGGCTGACCAGCAGCATGATGACCATCGCGCTTGCCGATCCGACACCCCAGTCAGAGGCGCGGAACAATTTATCGAACATGTAATTAGCCAGAACCTGCGTTTCCCACTGGCCGTTGGTCATGGCGAAAACGATGTCGAAGACCTTGAGCACGACCAGCGTGATTGTTGTCCAGACCACGACAATAGTGCCGGAAATCTGTGGCATCTTGATTTTAAAGAAGACCTGAAACGGGTTCGCGCCATCGACAATCGCCGCCTCGATGGTTTCTTCGGGGATACCACGCAGGGCGGCGGACAGGATCACCATGGCGAAACCTGTCTGGATCCAGATCAGCACGACCATCAGCAGGAAGGAATTCCACCCCGGAATGGTTAGCCATGTCTGCGGCACACCGTAAGGCAACACATTGGTAAAGGCACCGTAAGCCAGACCCAACGTCGAATAGGCGATGAACAACAGCACACCGATAAAGGCAATCCGCACGATTGCGCCCGCCCCCATGCCCTTGTCACGGATCGCCTGCACCGCCTGCCACACCAGAAACAGCGCAAGTGCCGCAGCCGAGATCATCAGCGCACCGGGCAAAAGGCGCAGCACGATGAACGACCCGATCCCGCCTTCGAACTGCAACCACATCGCATTCAGCGCGCCGATCTGGTTCTGGCCAGCGGGCCTTGTGTCATAAATCAGTTTGAAAATGACCGAGGCACCCACAAAGGAAATCGCCATCGGCATAAAGATCAGAGATTTCGCAATCGCGCCCCATTTGATCCGGTCCGTCAATTGCGCGGCCAGCAGACCGAATGCGGTTGATGCGGCGGGCACGATAATCAGCCAGAGCATGTTGTTGCGCAAAGCTTCCCAGAATTTCGGCTCTGCCATCATCTGGCGGTAATTGGCCAGACCGACAAAGGCGCCGCCCTGATTACGGTCTGTCAGCGAATACCAAAGCGTCGCGACGACCGGATAAGCCAGATACAGCCCCAGCGCGAAAACCGCAGGAAACAGAAACAACCAAGGCCGGATCAGGTTGGCGCGGTTGATGTTGCGCCCGGCGTTCGGCCCTTTGGCCCGAAACAGCACCTTATCCAGAAACTGGTTGGAAAAATAGAAATAGGCCAGACATCCGCCAACCCCGATAATGATCGTCACAAGTCCCTGAAGTGCCGGATTCATAATCGCCTCCCCCGCGCGATGCTGTTCTGACGGATGACCCGGCCCAAAGGCCGGATCATCGCATTAAGTCGAAAACGACTTATCTGATCGCGTCCCAGGACGACTGGATCTGTGCGGCCACTGCTGCGGCATCGGCACCACCGGCATAATCGACCATACCTGTCCAGAACGAACCCGCACCAACAGCGCCCGGCATCAGGTCTGATGCGTCAAAGCGGAAGGTCGTGGCGTTCAGCAGAACATCGTTCAGGCGACGCGATGTGTCGTCGATGAACGCATCGGGGTTCACGCCGGTGTGTGGTGTCAGGAAGCCACCTTTGGACATCCAGACTTCATGCGCTTCGGGGCTGCGCAGGAATTCGATCAGCTCTTGTGCGCCATCGGTCGGGTTGGTGATGGCAAACAAAGTGCCAGCGCCCAGAACCGGTGCGCCCAGATCTTCGGCTTCGTAGGCAGGGAAGTAGAAGAAATCGACATCCGCGCCAATTTCTGTCCCGTCAGGGAAGAACGCAGGGATGAACGACGCCTGACGGTGCATGTAGCACTGGGGCGGGCTGTCAAACAGACCACGCGGGCTGTCGCGGAAATCAGTCGTGGCGACGGCACCTGAACCGCCGGCGACATAATCATCATTGCGGGCGAAAATACCGAATTGTTCGATCGCATTGATGACTTCCGGGCTGTCGAACGGCAGTTCGTTGCTGACCCATGCGTCGTATACTTCGGGCGGCTGCGTGCGCAGCATCATGTCTTCGACCCAGTCGGTCGCAGGCCAGCCTGTTGCTGCACCCGAACCCAGACCGATACACCATGGTGTGCCGCCATCTTCGACGATCTGGTCGGACAAAGCGATCAGCTCTTCCATGGTTTCTGGAATTTCGTAACCAGCATCTTCAAAGTTTTCAGGGCTGAACCAGACAAGCGATTTCAGATCGACACGGAAAAACATGCCGTAAAGCTGATCGTCGCCATTCTGGTCTGCGTAAGTTCCCAGATCGACCCAAGACTGACCAGCGGCATAGTTTTCGCGGATCCAGTCAGCAGTCCCATCGGCCAGCGGTGTCAGGAAACCGCGGCGCGCCATATCAGCGGCCAGACCGGGCTGCGGGAAAACGGCGACATTGGGGGCGGAACCGGATTCCGCATCGATCATGATCTGCTGTTCAAAGCTGTCAGACCCGACATAGCTGACGCTGGCACCTGTCTGTTCTTCGAAGATGCTGAAGATTTCAGCAACGATTTCCGCCTCGGGGCTTAGCCACGGGCCAGCAACAGTAATCTGCTGCCCAGCCAGGTGGCCATCCGCCTGCGCAACCGTGCCCAAGGCAATAGCTGCCGCACTGGCATAGAGTTTCATTTTCATAGAACTTCCTCCCTTCACGCGCTCCTCGCGTGTTTGTTGACATCTGCTTATCTGTCGGTCCCGACCACACCAAGGAATCACAATCCCCAAAGCGCTTTGGATTTACCGACAGTCAATCAACTTTGCGAACCTGTCAATAACTTAGTCACTTATCAAAAAATGACTTGGAATTAGGCAGAACCCTGTTTACTGAAACGATTACGGGTAAATTGGCGTCGTTTTTTCTTGCATTACCCTGCCGTTCAATTTGATAGCGCTTTGGAAGATCTGTGGTCCAATGAACCTTAAGCAACTGTCACAAAAGCTGGGGCTAAGCCAGACTACCGTCAGCCGCGCGCTGAACGGCTACCCAGAGGTGAACGAGGCAACGCGCCTGCGCGTCGAACGCGCGGCTGCGCAATACCAATACCGCCCCAGCACCCGCGCCAAGGGACTTGCCACCGGCAAGGCGCTGGCGATTGGCCATGTCATCCCGATTTCGACCAAGCACGAAATGGTCAACCCGATTTTCGGTGATTTCATCGCCGGTGCTGGCGAAACCTATGCGCGCAACGGATATGAAATGATCCTGTCCATTGCCGCAGACGGACAGGAAGAACAGGTCTATCGCGGGCTGAAGGCACGCCGCGCGGTAGATGGGGTCGTGGTGCATGGGCCGCGACTTGATGACAGCCGGATCACCTTGCTAAACGACATCGGCCTGCCCTTCGTCGTCCACGGGCGGTCATCTGGCGCAAGCAGTCCCTATGCTTGGCTGGACGTTAACAACCGCCACGCATTTCAGCGCGCGACCGATTTCCTGATCGACCTTGGCCATACCCGTATCGGGTTGATCAACGGGATGGAATTTATGGATTTTGCGCACAGGCGGCGCGACGGTTACACCAAAGCACTGTTGGCGCATGGCATCCCGCTTGATCCCGACCTGATGCGCAGCAGTGAAATGACCGAAGTGTTCGGCTATCAATCGACCCGCGATATGCTGGCGCTGGACAACCCACCGACGGCTTTGCTGTGCGCGTCGCTGATTTCTGCACTGGGTGCGCGCCGCGCCGTGGAAGAGGCAGGGTTGGTCATGGGGCGTGACGTGTCGATCATCACGCATGATGACGACCTGTCCTATCTGAAAAATGGCGATGATATCCCGATTTTCACTGCCACGCGGTCCTCGGTCCGTGCGGCGGGCGCACGGCTGGCCGAAATGCTGCTGGCCGCTATCGCCGACCCGACATTGCCACATCAGCATGTGCTGCTTGAGGCGGAATTGATGGTGGGCCGGTCAACCGGACCTGCCCCCCGAAAGGAATAAGATGAACTTTACACGGCAAGATTTCCCTGACGGCTTCCTGTTCGGTGCCGCCACCGCAGCCTATCAGATCGAAGGGCACAAATTTGGCGGCGCAGGCCCGACCCATTGGGACACGTTCGCCGCCACACCGGGCAATGTGGTGCGCGGTGAAGACGGCGCATTGGCCTGCGACCATTACCACCGCTTTGCCGAAGACCTTGATTTGCTGCGCGATGCGGGCATGGATGCCTATCGCTTTTCGACCTCTTGGGCGCGGGTCATGCCAGATGGCCGCACGGTGAATACACAAGGGCTTGATTTCTATGACCGGCTGGTTGACGCGATGTTGGAACGCGGGCTGAAACCGTTTCAGACGCTGTATCACTGGGAACTGCCTTCGGCGCTAGCTGACAAAGGCGGCTGGACCAATCGTGACACCTGCCATGCTTTTGCCGATTTCACCGATGTCATTACTGACCGGATCGGCGACCGCGTCCATGCAATTGCCACGATCAACGAACCCTGGTGTGTCGCGTTCCTGTCGCATTTTCTTGGCCATCATGCGCCGGGCCTGCGCGATATCCGCGCGACAGCCCGCGCGATGCACCACATCAACCTTGCCCACGGCATGGCGATGACACGGCTGCGCGCCAAGGGCATGCAAAACTGCGGCGTTGTGCTGAATTTTGACCATACCGAACCGCTTGACGACAGTGCCGGTGCCGCCCGCGCGACTGACACATGGGACGCGATCATGAACCGCTGGTTTGTCGAGGCCGTCACAAAAGGCACCTACCCCGCCGCCGCACTGGACGGTTTTGCCCCGCATATGCCTGACGGCTGGCAGGCGGATATGGCCGAAATCAGTCAGAAGATCGACTTTCTCGGCGTCAATTATTACACACGCCACAAAGTTACCGAAGATCGCGCGCAACCATGGCCGCATCTTGCATCGCAGGAAGGCCCCGGCGCCAAAACGCAAATGGGCTGGGAAATTTACCCTGACGGATTGCGGTCGTTCCTGACGCGGCTGTCGGCCGATTATGTCGGCGATCTGCCGCTTTATGTGACCGAAAACGGCATGGCTTGGGATGACACGGTCGAAAACGGTGCTGTTTACGACCCCGAGAGGACGCAATTTGTATCCGACCACATCAACGCCACCCGCCGTGCGATTGACGAAGGCGCCAATGTAAAAGGCTTCTTTTACTGGTCGCTGCTGGACAATTACGAATGGGCTTTTGGTTATGAAAAACGCTTTGGCATGGTCCATGTGGATTTCGACACCTTGAAGCGGGTGCCAAAAGCGTCCTATCACGCGCTGAAATCCGCTATCGCGCGCTAGGACAATTCATGGCTCATCCCGCAAACACCTATTCGCTTGTCGCCGACATTGGCGGCACCAACACCCGCGTGGCGCTGGCGCAGGGCCGCAATGTCATCCAGTCGACGATCCGGCGCTATGCGAATACGGATTTTCCGGGGCTTGAATCGGTTCTGCGCCGCTACATCAGCGATGAAGGCGGCGTAGACCCGATCGCGGCCTGTGTGGCAGTGGCAGGTCCCGTGCGCGACGGGCGCGCGACGATGACCAATCTGGATTGGACGATTGACAAAACCACATTGTCACGCGCGACAAAAGCCGAAACAGTATCTATTCTCAATGACTTGCAGGCACAGGGTCATGCACTGGGTCATCTGGATGCGGCCAACATCCGCACGATTTTGCCGGGGGCCGATGCGGGCGCGCAGGCGGCAAAGCTCGTGATCGGGGTCGGGACCGGATTTAATGCGGCACCGGTTTTTGATCTGCCGGCAGGCCGGATCGTGACCCCTTCAGAAAGCGGTCACGCAAATCTGCCAATCCGCAACGAAATGGAACTGCGCCTGTGCCACTTCGTTTCGAATGCCCACGGCTTTCCCGCAGTCGAAGACGTGCTGTCAGGCCGTGGTCTGGAACGGGTCTATGCGTTTTTGGGGGCAGAGGCCAATGACCCGCGCGAAGCAGCAGCCCAAGATATCATGGCCGGTTGCACCGATGGCAGCGATCCGCGCGCCGTGGCCGCGGCAAAACTTTTCACCCGCATTCTTGGCACCGTTTGCGGAAATCTGTCGTTGATCCAGCTGCCTTTTGGCGGGGTTTATCTGGTGGGCGGCGTAGCACGCGCCTTTGCGCCACATCTGACCGCTTTCGGGTTCGGCGATGCGTTCCGTGACAAAGGCCGTTTCGCCGGTTTCATGAGCAATTTTTCAGTCCATGTAATCGAAGATGATTATGCTGCTTTGACAGGGTCAGCCGCACATCTGACAGCACTGACAGGTGCAGCGGACTAGGACAGCCTGCCTGTGGTTTCGCAATGCCGTCAGGCTGGGACTTTCTGGGCAAGTTGCGCCTGCACAGTCTGGGTCAACGCATTCAGCGAAAACGGCTTTGGCAGGAAAATTGCGTTTGGCACCCGCGATTGGCCGTCGCTGAACGCATCTTCGGCATAGCCCGACACGAAGACGACCGGCGTTTCCGGTCTGCGCGTCAAGGCCTGCTTGACCCAAGTCGGCCCGTCCAGTCCGGGCATGATCACATCTGTCACGAACAGATCGACATGCAATGTCGCGTCCTCCAGCAGGGAAAGTGCGGCCTCGGCGCAATCGGCCTCCAACACCTGATACCCGCGCAGGCGTAGCGCCCGCGACGCAAAGGCGCGCACAGGTGCCTCATCCTCGACCAGAAGGACGACGCCAGTGGCGGGCTGCACGATCTTTGCCGGGCGCGGTTTCGCAACAGGCACCGGCGACACGATTGCCGGATCATGACCGGGGAAGAGTAACGAGAACTCTGTTCCCTGTTCCACATCGCTTTGCGCAAAAATAAAGCCGCCCGTCTGTTTGACGATCCCGTAAGCCGTCGAAAGGCCAAGCCCCGTCCCCTCGCCCGGGCGTTTTGTGGTGTAGAACGGTTCGAATATCTTCGGCAGTTTTTCGGGGGCAATTCCATGGCCATGATCGATCACCTTGACCTGCACATAGGTTCCGGCGGGAACGACGGCACGGTCTTTGATCATGGGCACTGTCAGGTGCAAGTTTTGGGTTTCAATACGGATTTCACCTTTGCCTGCCATCGCGTCGCGGGCGTTGACGACAAGATTCATCAATACTTGTTCAAACTGGCGCTTATCTGCACGGATCGACATCAACCCCGGGCAATGTTGCAACGACAACGTGACCTTTTCACCCACAAGCCGGTTCAGCAGATGCGTTAGATCAGACAGCGTGTCGCGCAGGTCAATTACCTCTGGCTGGAGCGTCTGTTTGCGAGAAAACGCCAAAAGTTGCCCCACCAGACTTGCCGCGCGGTTCGCGTTCTGATGGATCTGTATCAGATCACTATAGTTCTGGTCCCCTTCGTCGTGGCGCAAAAGCAGCAGGTCGCAATGCCCCGAAATCGCCGTCAAAAGATTGTTGAAATCATGCGCCACCCCACCTGCAAGTTGGCCAATCGCCTGCATTTTCTGGCTTTGGACGAATTGCGCTTCGAGCGTTTTCAGCTCGGTCACATCGTCCAGAACGGCGATCAGATGCGGATCAGCGGTGCCGCCTGCTGCATTCAGCGTGACCTGCACGAATGTGTCCATATTCCTACCACGCCCGCGCAGGAATTGCGGACTGCGCCCTTCGCGTCCTTCAAAGGCTTCACGCATCCAGTCGACGATCGGCCGCCCCAAACCGTCAAGCAGATCGGAAAGGCATAAACCGTCAGTCTGTGTCAGCTGCAAAAGCCGCCGCGATTCGCGGTTTGTACCAAGAACCTGCCCCGTCTCGGACAGCTTTAGCAGGGGGATGGGCACGTCTTCTATCGCATCCCAGCCAGCTTTAAAAAATCTTGGGCTGTCACCGGATTCGTCGGGCAAAAGGTACAGGTTCCGCGCACCGGCCCAGCCATCGGTCAGGGCCACAATCACTGTCTGCGGCCCTGTGGTCGTATTGACCTGATGGCGCTGTCCGGTTGCCAATGCCGGATCGTCAAACAAATCGTCAAGTTTTGCAATGTTGCGTCCAAGAAGGTTTCGCATCGCCCGATTGACAAGAATCACATCGTTGCCAGGGCCCAATGTGATCATTGGCAGTGGCAATTTGTTGTGGTCGCGGGCAACAGCCGCCCTGTGGTCTTCAGGTTCGGTCATTCGCCAGAGCCGGCGTTGCGAACAAAACGCAACAACCGCCAGCCGGAAATGACCACGGCGCGTCACAACTTCTTCCTTGCCGGACCCAGACATGTAGGCTTCTTGTGACAAACGTTGGAAAAATGGTGACGGATTGGCAAGAACGCTGGCAAAGACATCCGTCATCAACCGCCCGCGACAATCGCCAAAGTTTTTTTGCGCCGCCGCATTGGCATAAAGGACATGGCCAGATCGGTCCGCCACAAAAGCGCAATCTGAATCATCAGCAATCAGGCGTGATGCCATGGTGTCGCCACGTTGCACATGCCAGCCCCGCCCCGCGACCCAAGCCGTCATAACAAGTGCGATTACCGCACAGACAACGCCGATCGCGACTAGCGTCACGCGTAAAGGCGGCGAATCCAATACCTGTGCGCCAAGTAAAACCACCAGTCCAGTCAAATACACAGATACAATAACCGCCCGTCCGACGACCCGATGTGCCATTGGCATGTTAACCGGCGGATGGGCGGGCACTCGTTAACCTCATTACTCGTTCCTGAACTCTATGCGACTAATTAGTTAAGTAATTATTAATACAGCCACAGCGCAATCACAGAAACACACCTAAAGGTTGTTTTTTCTTTGAAGCAAACAAAGGAAAAATCCGTCACCATCCGGCCCCGGCAAGGTTTGATCGCGCAAAACCACTGACCACTCGGGGTTCGCGCGGGTAAATGCGTCGACAATTGCGTCGTTTTCGGGCCGCAGCACGGAACAAGTCGCATAGGCCAGAACGCCGTTTTCTGCCACTAAGCCAGCGGCTTGGGTGATGACGTCTTTCTGAATTTGGCACAGTGCATCCAACCGTTCCGGTGTCAGTCGCCATTTTGCGTCG
>PUNR01000015.1 GCA_003551805.1 Loktanella sp. | reverse complement strand
GGTGTTGATGCGGCGCAGGATCAGTTCGTCTTCCACCTCTAGCCCTGCATCCTGCAAGATATCACGCGCTGGATGGGCCGCTGGCAAGTCGAACCACGCTGTCACCTCGCCCTGTTCGGCGCCTTGGCGGACCAGTTCCGCCCTACCCGGCCAACCCAGAACAAAGCCCAGCGAATCAAGTAAAATGGATTTGCCGGCACCGGTTTCGCCGGTCAGCACGTTTAGACCCGGCTGGAACGAAAGCTCCAGCCGGTCAATGATCAGCATATCCCTGATATCTAAGCCGCGCAGCATGTCGCACCCCGAAGGGCGGGAAAACCCCCGCCGTGGTTACAGCCACTCACCCCGGACCACCTGACGATAGATAGATGCCAGCCAATTGTCGCCCAAAGGCTCTGCCGCAAGGCCCTGTCCGGTCAGCAGGGCAAAGCTTGCCTCGTACCATTCGCTGGACTGGTAGTTATAACCAAGGATCGCACCTGCGGTCTGCGCCTCTTGGGTCAGGCCAAGCGACAGATAGCTTTCGACCAACCGGTGCAGGGCTTCGGGTGTATGGGTTGTGGTCTGGAAATCTTCGACCACGGTGCGGAAACGATTGGCAGCAGCGGCAAAATGCCCGCGCTTAAGGTAATAGCGCCCGATTTCCATTTCTTTTGCAGCAAGCTGGTCAAAGGCCAGATCGAATTTCGCCATCGACGCGGCTGCATATTCGCTGTCTGGGTAAGACTCGATCACCAGACGCAACGATTGCAGTGCCTGAAAAGTCAGCCCCTGATCGCGGCCAATATCGGAAATCTGGTCGTAATAGGACAAGGCCAGCAGATAGGCGGCATAGGGTGCGTCCTGTTCGGCTGGATAAAAATCAAGGAACCGCTGCGCAGAAGCGCGGCTGTTGGGGTAATCCCGATCCTTGTGATAGGCAAAAGCCTGCATGATCAGTGCCCGCTGGGCAAATTCGGAATAAGGATAAAGGCGTTCAATCTCGCCAAAGGTAAAGGCGGCATTGTCGGGATTGCCGGATTCGATCTGGCGTTCGCCCAATTCAAAAATCTGTTGTGCGCTTAGGTCTTCCAATGGAACGTTGGTTCCACCGCCCCCGCAAGCCACCAGCAACATCAGGGCGGCAACCGCGCCCAGAACGCGTTTGTGTTTTATGCTGCTTGTCACTTTTGCTGTCCTCTTGCCTGACTGCCGCCGCAAGGCACGCGGCGCGCTGCGGTCTGGCATAGGTCTAGCATACAAAATTCCGGTGCAAAATGCCTTTTGATCGCAGCGCGATCAACACGGCGACAACGCGACTTAGGCAACCGCCACAAGATCTGCCTGACTGACACCCACACCCGGCAAACGGGCCGCGATATTCGCGTCACAGCGCACCATGCGCCAGGCGTCAGGCTGTGCAAAAACAGCGCGCAGCAACAGATTTGTCATCGCATGCCCGGCGCGCGAGCCGGTATAGCGGCCCAAAATGGGCGCACCGGCAGTGTAAAGATCGCCCAAAGCATCCAACATCTTGTGGCGCACGGCTTCGTCGGCGTGGCGCAAACCGCCCGGTGTCAGGATCTTGTCGCCGTCAACGACGACCGCATTTTCCATGCTGCCGCCCAGCGCCAGCCCCTGCGCGCGCATCGCATCAACGTCGGACGACCGGCAGAATGTCCGGCTGTCGCATAATTCGCGCACAAAAGCGCCATTGGCCATGTTCAGCGTTTTGCGCTGATGCCCGATCGCGGCATCGACAAAATCAATCGAAAAGTCGATCTGCAACGTCGTTGACGGGCTTAGCGATGCAAACGCCGCCCCCTGTGTCACCGAGATTTCGCGCAGGATTTCTATAGCCTGCATCGGCGCCGGATCGGTATGCAGACCCGTCGCACCAATCCCGCGCACAAAAGCAGCGGCGCTGCCGTCTAGGATCGGCACTTCGGGGCCGTCGATGTCGATCAGGGCATTATGAACGCCGCAACCCGACAAGGCGGCCATCAGATGTTCGATTGTCGAAACGGTCACACCATCCGCATTCGTCAGACGTGTGTTTAGCGGTGACACCATCACGTTGTGCCACAATGCTTTGAGTACGGGCGAGCCGGTCAGATCGACGCGCCGGAACGCGATGCCGGCACCGGCTGGCGCAGGGCGCACAACCAGCCGCACAGGTGCGCCGGTATGCAAACCGACACCTTCAAAGACGACAGGAGATTTAACGCTGTTCTGCACGATCAGACCAATTTCTTAAGATGAAATGTTGCATAATAACTATGGTGCAGTCGCAGCATTCTCAATTCACTCTTTGCGACGGACTGAAACATGATGTTTCAGTTTGATTTCAGCAGGGTTAAGGCCCTGTTTCAAAACAAAAAGGCCGCATCGCTGCGGCCTTTTCTGTTCATGTCATCACCCTGTTACAACGGTTTGTCAGTTGGCCTGACGCCGCAGGAAGGCTGGAATTTCGATTCGATCCTGATCGCCTTCGGCTTCCTGATCGGGCCGCAGCGCGGTGACCTGCGGCTGTGTGCGTGCAGGCTGCGGTGCGGGCGCATCGCCCTGCGCACCTGTCATGCGGTTGATCAACGAATTGATGCCAAAGCGTGTTTTTTCCGGCTCTGCCGCACGGGTCGATGTCGGGCGTGGCTGTTCGGCCTGCTTGGGCACGCGGTTGACTGCGGCTTGCAGACGGGCCAGCGCCTCTGGCGAGGGGGTGCCGGGGGTTGGTGCGCGCGGCGCGACAAAGCTGTCAGCCTCTGACAACGCGGGTTCAGCGCGGGGTGTATAGGCTGGCGGCGGCAGGTCATCGGCGCGTGTCTGTGCAGCAGGGGCTTCACGACGGGGCGTGAAAGCAGCAGCAGGTTCTTCTTCAAACTCTTCAAACAGGCTTGGTTCTGGCCGTGCGGGAACTTGTACTGCGACTGGTGCCGGCGCTTCGCGTTCAGCCGCGATCGGTGCGGGCCGTGGCGCAGGGGCCGGTGCGGCAGCAGCGGCAGGTGCCTGATGCGCCTGCGGCAGCGCAGAGGACATCGACCGACGCGATGGTGCGTCATCGGCGCGCTTTGCCTTGGCGTCGATGCCGGTGGCCACGACGGACACACGCATCTTGCCTTCCATGCTGGTATCCAGCGTGGAGCCGACGATGATATTTGCCTCTGGATCAACCTTTTCGCGGATCTTGTTGGCAGCTTCGTCCAGTTCGAACAGCGTCAGATCATAACCACCGGTGATGTTGATCAGCACGCCACGCGCACCTTCAAGGCTGATTTCGTCCAGCAGCGGGTTGGCGATGGCTTTTTCTGCGGCCTGCACAGCGCGGTTTTCGCCTTCGGCCTCGCCGGTGCCCATCATCGCCTTGCCCATTTCGTCCATCACGGCGCGAACGTCAGCAAAGTCGAGGTTGATCAGGCCGGGACGGACCATCAGGTCTGTCACGCCTTTGACGCCCTGATAAAGCACGTCGTCGGCAAGCGCGAAAGCTTCGGTAAAGGTGGTGTTTTCATTGGCCAGACGGAACAGGTTCTGGTTGGGAATGATGATCAGCGTGTCGACGACTTTTTGCAGGGCCTCGATGCCGTCATCGGCTTGACGCATCCGCTTGCCGCCTTCGAACTGGAACGGCTTGGTCACGACACCAACGGTCAGCACACCCAATTCACGCGCGGCCTGCGCGATGATTGGCGCAGCACCCGTACCCGTGCCACCACCCATACCTGCAGTG
>PUNR01000239.1 GCA_003551805.1 Loktanella sp. | reverse complement strand
TGGCCGTATGAAAGTGTTGCGTGATCCGAACAGCTGGCGAAATGGTCTGGTGTCGCGGGCCGATGTCGCGTCTTACCTCGTCGACGCTGTTGAGAATGATCTTGATGTGCGCAAAGATGTTGTCCTGACACGCTGAATTCTGGATTAATACATCGCTTGGCATCGTTAAAACCGCGCGGGTTTTGCAAGATCATTCACTGGTCGTGATCGGCCATGGCGCCCGTGAATTGCCGTAGCGACAACACACGCTATCTTCTTGTTGCGGGGAACTGCCTTTTGCAACAAGGCCGCGCCTTCGCACCAAACTCTGGGAGGAGACATCATGCACACGAAACTGATAATGGCCGCAATGCTGGCAATTTCCGCGTCAACCCTGACTGCGACAGGCGTGATTGCGCAGGACCGCACGCCAGCGCCCGTCGATGCGCAGGTCTATTTCATCGGGCTGGAAGACGGCGCAACGGTCAGCAATCCTGTCACGATCGCATTCGGGCTGACGGGTATGGGTATCGCGCCTGCTGGCATCGATGCGGCCGACACCGGGCACCATCATTTGCTGATTAACGTGGACCCCGCGACGCTGGATCTGAACGACGGCGTGCCAGCGGATGACAACCATATCCACTTTGGCGGCGGACAGACGGAAGTCACGCGCGAACTGCCGCTTGGAACGCATACGCTGGCGCTTGTGCTGGCCGACCATGCCCATATCCCGCACGATCCACCAATCATTTCCGAGATGATTACGATCACCGTGGAATAAAGGCGCTTTGGCGTGACTGGCGGGCGCGCCGATGCCGCAGTTTAGCTGGGGCCCGTTTCTACGGGCTCTTGGCTAATGCTGGTGCGCGCCTCGATCAGATTGCCATCGACGTAATAATATGAATGATCGTTGCTGCTAAGGGTCACCGATATTTCATGTTCGCCTTCCGGCAGATCGTGAAGGTGAAAATGCGGCCCATAAAGCCGTGCCAATTTCATCCCGTTGACATAAAGATGCGCATGGCCGGTGTTGTCGACATTGTCGCTGTTCACCATCTCTGGCGTGAAGGTGAAATTCATCGTTGTCACCGTCACGTTCCAGCCGTCCATCAGGTCTTTCTCAACAGCAACCGCGACCTGTGGTGCGCCCACGGCGGGCACTTCCAATATCCCGTGCTGCATGTCTTGCGCCATCGTGCCCATCTCGGTCTGCGTCGGGATATCGCGGAAAACAGGGGCGATGATGACGCCCACCAGCATCGAGGCGATGCTCAAGTAAATCAGATAAGGAAAACGCAAAGACATTTTAAGCATCGCTTGGGACCCGTATTGTTTTCAGATTGGTGTTTTTCCGCTGCGTCGGGATCAGCTTTCTTAGCTTCCAACGCTGCCCCGCCCCCAAAAGAAGAAGCACAAGCGCGACACCGATGATGGGCATGTGGCCGACAAATTCGACCAATGCAGCCTCGTTATTGCCTTCGATGATAAACAGCAAATTCGAGGCTAAAAGGACCACAGACAGCGCAAGAACGTTCAGGCGGGTCGTCGTCCCCAAGACAAGGATGATCCCGAATATCACCTCGACGAACCCTGCCGACAAGGCAAACAGGCGATCTGTAAAAAATTCAAAACCAAGCGCTGGCAGGAAATTCCACGGGTTTGCGGCAAGGAAACTTTCGGCCATGATGGCACCGAACAGCTTTTCGGCCAGCCCCAGGGTGATCAGCGAAATCCCTGCAAGGATACGCATGATCGCAACCGAAAACGGCTTGTACTGCGCGCGCAGCTCTGCGGTTGGCAGGTTGTTGATCAGCAGGAAAATCGCGATGCCGACCATGATCAGATATTCCAACGCGGCAATAATGCCGAATTGCACGGTCAATCCGAGATGCAGGATGATCATCAGGATCGCTGCATGGCGCACAAAACGGTTGGCGATCAGCAAAATCCCGATAATGGCCTGAAGGAAGATCAGCTGTGTTCCAAACGCGCCATAAGCAATCAAATGCGGGGCGATGATCGCGCCTTCATAGGCGGTAAGCAGCATCGACATACCGGTGAAAATCCGCAGGATTTCAATGAAATCATGCCGCGTATCGCTGCCGACAATGCGCACGTTCGGCAATCTTGTGTCCAATACGATGGATGCCCCCACAAGCATTATTGCGATCGCGATCCAGATCAGTACTTCGGGATCGGTGATGCTGTAGGCCACGAAATCTTCAACCGTAGCGCTGGAATCCACGAACCAGCGGACATGCGCGACCGCGCCCGTGGCGCTTAGCAACAGCAGGATAATCAACGCGACCCACAATATGCGAAATATCGCAGGGTGGAATAAAGTCCCGTTCGGTAGCATCTTTCGCCCTCAAAGCATTATCGACAAACGTCAATTAGCGTGATCCGGATGCTGATCCACCGTGAACGTCGCTATTCGCAGAAAGGGCAACTGGTGACGCGGGATGTTCCGCCTAAACGCAACCATTCAGATCGACATCAAACAAGATGCGGTCGTCGGTATGGTACCCTGCATGTGGCTAAAGGCAGAAACGGTGATGTCCTGCGTTCCCCACAATAACTAGCAATTCGGCCGGCGTGAATTGCACGCTGCCACAACGATGATGCGGGCGCTTGTTCGCTGTCATAAAGCTGTAATCCTTCACCGATAAGCGTTGCCCAAATTTAAATGGAGACGCTTTCGATGAATAAACTGAACAGCACTGCCCTGTCAGCCGCCGCTTTTGCCGCCTTGCTGGCTCCGCCTGCCGCTGCGCAATCTGTGGTTGAAGCCTGCCCTGCACCTTTGCGGATGGCCGATACCGGCATCGAAGGCATGGGTGATCTGTCCGAGGCTTTCGGCCCCTTCGCCGAAACTTTCGAAGAAATTACGGGCGTGGAACTGGCGCTTTATTCGCTGTCTAACCGTACTGCTGCTGGCACCGCCCTGCAATTTGACGAAGTTGAATTTGTGTTCGCAGGCCCATCCGAATTCGTGCTGTTCCAGCAGCTGGCCGAAATGGACGTGCTGTTTTCGGTCGTGCGCCCCAGCTATGGGTCCAGTTTTGTGGTCAAAGCCGACAGCGATATCATGACAATGGCTGACCTTGCTGGTCGCCGTGTTGCACTAAAGGATGTAGGCTCCACCTCGGGCCATATCTTCCCGATGATGATGATGGCCGAAGCCGGTCTTGACCCGATGGGCGATGCTGAAATTGTTATGGCCGGTGACGCACGTATTCAGGTGCTGATCAATGGCGACGTTGACGCGATGGGCGGCGGCAACAAAGATTATGACGCTGTGCGCGCACAGGACCCTGATACCGAATACCGCCTGATCGGCCAGACCGAAACGCTGCCCGGTGACCCGGTCGTCATGCGCGCGACCCTGCCGCAAGATTGCCGTGATGCTTTGCGTGCGACCTTGCAGGAAAATCAGGACGCGCTTTGGGAAGCTTTGACCGCCACCGAACGGAACGCCGATAAATTCATCGAAGACGATTCCTACATGTCCTTCGACACCGATCCGGCGATCTACGACGTGGTGCGCCGCGCCTATGAAGTCGCTGGCATCGCGCTGGACGATTAATCACCGCCACATCTGACAGGCGGCGGCCATCCGACAGGATTGGCCGCCTTTTGGCTGTGAAGCAGAGAAAGGACCAATTCATGACCCCCGCTATCGAAGCCGACAAGCTCGTCGTAAGCTACGGAAAGCTGAAAGTCCTGCGTGGCGTTTCATTCAC
>PUNR01000155.1 GCA_003551805.1 Loktanella sp. | reverse complement strand
GCGCTCGCGATTTTTGACAACGTGTCCGAAGGCAGCATTGACGCCGGCTATTCGTGGATGGGTTACGAATGGGGCACCGTGCCTGCTGCTGCGCTGTTCGGCGCGACGCCGTTCGGTCTGGAATCCAACGAATTTGTGGCTTGGATGTATTTCCACGGCGGTAAGGAACTGCTGGAAGAAACCTTCCACCCCTATGACGTCCACCCTGTCCTTTGCGGCACGATCAGCCCCGAAACTGCCGGCTGGTTCCGCAACGCGATCAACAGCCCCGATGATTTCCAGGGCATGCGTTTCCGCGCGGCTGGCGTCGGTGGTGAAATCATGGCCGAATTCGGCATGTCTGTGACAATCCTGCCCGGTGGCGAATTGTATCAGGCGCTGGAAACAGGCGTTCTTGACGGCACCGAATTTTCGCTGCCGACTGTCGATGAACAACTGGGCTTTTATCAGGTTGCCGATTACCTTTACCTGCCCGGCTGGCACCAGCCATCGACGAACCAGTATCTGTACGTGAACTTGGGTGTCTGGGAAGGTCTTGAGGATCAGACCCGCGCGATGATCGAAATGGCCTGTATGGCAGGCAATGCCTACGCCATCTCGCGCGCAGAAGCGTTGCAGGGTGCGGTCATCACCAGCTTTCAGGAACGCGGCACCAATGTCGAAACCTATAGCGATGACATGATCGCCGGTTTCTACGAGGCCACAAAAGCCGTGATGGAACGTCGTTCGGAAAGCGACGAGATGTTCGGCAAGGTCTATGCCTCGATGATGGAATACCAGGCTGAACTGCGTCCTTGGAAAGAAATGGGTTATCTGCCGCGCGATTGGCAGTCCCGTATCGAAGCCGCCGAGTAACTTTCGTTCTAGACTGACAGACCAGCCCGCGTTGTGTATAACGCGGGCTGGAATAATTCTGTGGCTTCTCCTGGGAGGACGAAGATGGCGACCGACAAGCCTCAAATTGTGCTGGATCTTGAAAAGATCGAGGCGGCGGCATCAACGCCGGCGTTCGAATATCCGCGCACATGGTTATCCGACAAAATCGAATGGGTGATCGACCTGATCGGCGGGCTGGTGAACTGGGTCTGGTTGCTGCTTGTGCTGATCATCGTGTCGAATGTGCTGATGCGCTATGTTCTGTCGACCAATTATGTCTGGATCGAAGAAATACAGTGGCACATCTACGCTGTCGGTTTCATGATCGGGATCGGCTATACCCTGCGCCATGACGGGCATGTGCGGGTTGATGTTGTCGCCGCGCTGCTGAAACCCCGCACCCGCGCCATATTCGAATTTCTTGGTATCGTGCTGTTCATCCTGCCGCTTGTCGTGTTGATGATCAGCTACGCCATTCCGTTCGTTGAACGGTCATGGGTCCGCAACGAGGTGTCGTCAGCCCCGGGTGGGCTTAGCAATCGTTGGGCGATCAAATCGGTCATCATCGTCGCCTTTGTCCTGATCGGGCTGGCGGCAAGCGCGCGTTTGCTGCGTGTCGGTGCTTTTCTGATGGGCAAACCTGCGGCGCAAGACATGCGCTAGAACGTGCAGCACGACATATGAATAAAAACACTATCGCTGACTGTATCACCATCCTTGGTGGCTTTGGGCGGATCAACAGGGCGGCTCAACATGCTTGCAGTTAACGAAATTCTGGTCATCGGGATGCTTGTGTCCTTCATCACCCTGCTCTTCACGGGGTTTCCCGTGGCGTGGGTGCTGGCGGGTGTGTCGGTGGCCTTCAGTTACATCGCGATCTTCGGGTCGGACTGGTTTGGCTGGGACACATATTTCCTTCAGGACAGCCGCATCTTCGGGATCTTCGTCCAGCGCATTTACGGGCAGATGTCGAACTGGATTCTGGTCGCACTGCCGATGTTCATCTTCATGGGGCTGATGCTGGAACGATCAGGCGTGACCGAAAAGCTGATGACAAACTTCATCCAGCTATTCGGCCGTTTCCGTGGCGGTCTGGCGCTTGGCGTGGTGCTGATCGGCATTCTGTTGGCCGCATCCACAGGGATCGTCGGTGCGTCTGTCGTCTTGCTGGCGATGCTGTCGATGCCGATCATGTTGCAACAAGGCTATTCCAAAAGCTTTGCCAGCGGTGTCGTCGCGTCCGCGGGCACGCTGGGCATCTTGATCCCGCCATCCATCATGCTGATCATCATGGCCGATCAGATGTCGGTGTCAGTGGGCAACCTGTTCATGGGCGCGCTTATTCCGGGCGTGATGCTGGGTGTTTTCTATATCATCTATATTCTTGTGGCAGCGGGCATATTCCGCAATCTGGCCCCGGCCCCGAAAGACTTGCCGCCAGTGACTTGGCGTCTGGTCTTTGACACGCTGTTGGCCACCCTGCCACCACTGCTGCTGATCTTTGCGGTGCTAGGGTCAATCTTTTTCGGCTTTGCCACCCCGACCGAAGCCTCTGGTTTGGGCGCATTCGGCGCGACTTTGCTGGCCTTGGCCAACGGGCGGCTGAGCTTTGCGGTGCTGCGCGAAGTCGGAATCAAGACAACGCTAACCACTGCGTTCATCTTTGGCATCTTCCTTGGCGCGACTTTGTTCGCCGTGGTGATGCGCCAATTGGGCGGCGATGTATTCATCAGCCAAGCCCTGCAAGGTCTGCCCTTCGGTCCGGGTGGCATCGTGCTGACCATCCTGTTTATCGCTTTCCTTGCCGGTTTCTTCCTCGACTGGCTAGAGATTTCGCTGATCATGCTGCCGCTTGTGGCCCCTGTTGTTGTGGCGCTGGGCTTCAATGAAATCTGGTTTATCGTGCTCTTCGCGGTCACCTTGCAGACATCGTTCCTGACGCCGCCTGTCGGGTTTTCGTTGTTCTACCTTAAAGGTGTCGCCCCGCCCGAGGTAAGCATCATCGACATTTACAAAGGGATTATCCCCTTTGTACTGTTGCAAGTGCTTGCGGTGTTGCTGGTGTTCGTCTGGCCGCAACTGGTGCTGTGGTTGCCTTCGCGCATGTTGTGACGGTACCGGACAGGGCAATGGACGAATATGATTACATCGTCATCGGCGCTGGCAGCGCGGGCTGCGTCGTCGCAAACCGCCTGTCAGCCGATCCGCGCAACCGCGTTCTGCTGCTCGAAGCGGGCGGCAAGGATAATTATCACTGGATCCACATTCCGGTCGGATATCTTTACTGTATAGGCAATCCGCGCACCGACTGGATGTTCCATACAGAGCCTGAACCCGGCCTGAACAACCGCACCCTGATGTATCCGCGCGGCAAAGTGCTGGGCGGCTGTTCGTCGATCAACGGCATGATCTACATGCGTGGTCAGGCGCGGGATTATGACATGTGGCAACAGGCGGGATGCACCGGCTGGGGCTGGGATGACGTGCTGCCCATCTTTCGCGAGCATGAAGACAGCTATCGCCCGGCAAGCGATCTGCACGGGCAGGGCGGCGAATGGCGTGTGGAAAAGCCGCGCCTGCGCTGGGATGTGCTTGATGCCTTTATGCAGGCTGCCGAACAGGCGGGTATCCCGCGCAGCGCCGATTTCAATACCGGCGATAACGAGGGGGTTGGCTATTTCAAGGTCAATCAGCGCCGGGGTTGGCGCTGGAATGCCGCGCGCGGCTTTCTGCGCCCTGTCGCGCGGCGCGACACGCTCAAGGTCGAGACACACGCGCAGGCTGAGCGCGTGTTGTTCGAGGGCCGGCGCGCCGTCGGAGTGCGCTACCGGCAGGGTGGGCAGATCCGCG
>PUNR01000163.1 GCA_003551805.1 Loktanella sp. | reverse complement strand
GGTTTTCCCGCCCTTCGGGGTGCGACATGCTGCGCGGCTTAGATATCAGGGATATGCTGATCATTGACCGGTTGGAGCTTTCGTTCCAGCCCGGTCTGAACGTGCTTACCGGCGAAACCGGTGCCGGCAAATCCATTTTGCTTGATTCGCTCGGCTTTGTGCTGGGTTGGCGGGGCAGGGCGGAACTGGTCCGCCAAGGCGCCGAACAGGGCGAGGTGACAGCGTGGTTCGACTTGCCCGCGGCCCATCCAGCGCGTGATATCTTGCAGGATGCAGGGCTAGAGGTGGAAGACGAACTGATCCTGCGCCGCATCAACACCCGCGACGGGCGCAAAACTGCTTGGGTCAACGACCGTCGCGTCAGTGGCGAGGTGCTGCGCGCCTTGTCTGAAACATTGGTTGAATTGCACGGCCAGCATGATGATCGCGGTCTGCTAAACCCGCGCGGGCACCGTCAGATGCTGGATGCTTTTGCTGGCGTCGATGCTGAACTTGGTGCCACGCAAACCGCATGGCGTGCCCTATCTGCCGCGCGCAAAGCACTTGTCGTAGCCGAGGCGCGGATTGCCGAAACCCGCGCTGAAGAAGATTACCTGCGCCATGCGGTCGCTGAACTGGATGATCTGGCGCCAGAGGCGGGCGAAGAAGCAGCCCTTGATGCGCAACGCCGCCTGATGCAGGCCGCTGAAAAGATCCGTACGGACATCACCCGCGCGCACGAGGCGCTCAGCCTGCAAGGGGCCGAAGGTCTGATCAATGATGCATCCCGCTGGTTGCAAGGTGCGGCGGACAAGGCCGAAGGCCAGCTTGACGCGCCTTTGGCCGCGATCGAGGCATTGATGCTGTCGCTGGATGATGCCCAACGCGGGATTGAAAGCTGTCTTGATGCGCTGTCTTTTGATCCTTTCGCATTGGAACAGGCCGAAGAACGGTTGTTCGCAATCCGTGGGCTGGCACGCAAACATGACGTCTTGCCGGATGACCTTCGCGCCTTTGCCGATGATTTGCGCGACAGGCTGGCGGTGCTGGACGGGTCCAGTGGTGATCTTAAGGCGCTGACGGATCAGGTGCAGGCAGCGCAGGCTGCCTATGATGCCGCAGCGCAGGACCTGCGCGCTAAACGGCATGCGGCTGCCCAAAAACTTGACCGTGCGATGGCGGCAGAGCTTGCCCCGCTCAAGATGGAACGGGCGGTCTTTGTCACCGAAGTCACCCCCGCTGACCCCGGCCCGGACGGGCTGGATGCGGTGGCCTTTACCGTGGCCACAAACCCCGGCGCGCCGACCGGCCCGATCAACAAGATCGCATCCGGCGGGGAACTCAGCCGCTTTCTGCTCGCGCTCAAGGTTTGCCTGACACAGGATGTTGCCGGTTTGACGCTGATTTTCGATGAAATCGACCGTGGCGTGGGCGGGGCGACTGCTGATGCGGTCGGGCGGCGGTTGGCCGAATTAGCGCAAGGCGGTCAGGTGCTCGTCGTGACACATTCACCGCAGGTAGCAGCCTTGGGTGGCCATCACTGGCGCGTGGAAAAACACCAAAGCGCGGATCAGACCTTGTCAACTGTCGTGCCGCTGGATGCAGGCGCGCGTATTGATGAAATCGCGCGGATGCTGTCAGGCGATACCGTGACAGAGGCGGCCCGCGAAGCTGCCAAGGCCCTCATCAACGCCTGAACGAATTGAGGGCGGCACTGCCAAGCACAAGTGTTGCACCAGACAAAACCGCCCCCAGAAAGACACAGGACAACCGTAAGCGTCTGACTGACGACCTCAACAGTCGATTGCCTGCAATTCAAATTTTAGTCGTCATATACACTGCCTTGCCAGCAGTCGCACCCACGGAAAGTGGGTCTGGAGTCCTAGCCCTCATACACCACTCCAACTAATTCACAACCTGAGGTTAATACCCTCCCCAAATCGATAGCCATTTGGTGTGGTGCGCAACAACCTATACGAAAGTAAGTCAGGTGTGTGGACCTTTCAGTAAGAATCTGGCTGCCGCCTGTGATCTGGCCTGTCCGGTTGATCTATCCCTGCGATGGTTTAGGCTGACAATGTCGTGACGGCGGTGCGTTGGTGCAAGGCAGGCAGATGGGTAAATCCGATCAGGCGCTATTGCGCAAGAGCTTCAATTATCTGGAAAAAACCAGCCGCGATGCGCTGCAGGTGATGAAGGCGCATGGGCCGAACCAGATCCAGTTCTGGTTTATCGCGCTGGCCATTGGGGTCGCGGCGGGCGGTGCGTCTGTGCTGTTCCGGCTCGGAATCGAACTGATCCAAACGAGTGTCTATGGCACGAAAGATATTATGACCTTGCACAGTTTTGCAGCAGGTTTGGTCTGGTATCAGGTGCTTTTGATTCCAATCTGCGGTGGCTTGCTGGTCGGGCTGATTCTGCACCGGTTTACCAACGATGGCCGTGTGCGGTCCGTGGCCGAAGTCATCGAAGGTGCCGCACTTGCCCAAGGGCGGGTCGAGGTGCGGCGCGGCTTTGCTTCTGCTGCGGCATCGTTGATCACCTTGTCCACTGGCGGGTCCAGCGGGCGCGAAGGCCCCGTCGTGCATCTGGCCGCTGTTTTGTCCACCATCGTCTGCCGCTGGATCAAGGCGAATGGCATCACCGGGCGCGATCTGTTGGGCTGCGCTGTCGCGGCGGCTGTATCTGCCAGTTTCAACGCACCCATCGCCGGTGCATTGTTCGCGCTGGAAGTTATCCTGCGCCATTTTGCCGTCCACGCCTTTGCGCCGATCGTCATCGCCTCGGCTGTGGGAACGGTGATAAACCGGACAGTTTTCGGCGATGTCGCCGAATTTGTTCTGCCGGTACAGAATGCGCTGGCCTTTTATGTCGAACTGCCGGCGTTTTTGTTGCTGGGGCTGATCTGCGGTCTGGTGGCGGTCGTGCTGATGAAATCGATCTTCTGGGCGGATGATTGCGCCAATTTCGTGCAGGACAGGTTGCGCCTGCCACGCTATCTGCGTCCCGCAATCGCGGGGGCTTTGCTGGGCGGTTTGGCCATCTGGTTCCCGCATATCATCGGGGTCGGTTATGAAACCACGACAGCCGCGCTGACCGGATCATTGCTGCTGCACGAGGCGATCATTTTCGTCGCACTCAAAGTACTGGCTGTCGCCATCACCATCGGCGGGCGCATGGGCGGGGGGGTGTTTTCACCCTCGCTGATGATCGGGGCGCTGACGGGTCTGGCCTTTGGGCTGATCGCGACGTCGGTGTTTCCCAACGTATCAGGCGAAGGGTCGCTTTATGCGCTTGCCGGTATGGGCGCGGTTGCGGCAGCGGTTCTAGGTGCGCCGATTTCCACCACGCTGATCGTTTTCGAACTGACCGGTGACTGGCAGACCGGCCTTGCCGTGATGGTGGCGGTGTCGTTGTCCAGCGCCTTGTCGTCACGGCTGGTGCATAGGTCGTTCTTTCTGACGCAGCTTGAACGGCGCAATGTCCATCTTGCCGCTGGCCCGCAGGCCTATCTGCTGGCCACAATCCCTGTCACAGCGCATCTGCGCGACGCGCCGGAAACCGAGTCTTGGGATCTTGTCCAGCAGGGGTTGTATCTTGACCGTGCAGCAACGCTGGAACAGGCCATGCCGCTATTCGAACGCAGCGGTGAGCCTTACCTGCCCGTCCTGTCAGTGGGCGGCGACGGAAAGGCGCCCGCATTACTGGGCGCCCTTTATTATGTCGATGCCTTGCGGGCGATGAACCGCGCCCTGTCAGACACCGCGGCAGAGGAACATTCCTAGACTTCCTCGACCGCGACCTTGCTTGTGTAAAATGCAAGATAGCCCTTGATCGCGGCCACTGCGTCAAGCGGGTCTTCATAAGACCAGACCGCATCCTTGATCAGCCCGCTTTTGGCAGCGATGCCGTAATAGGTGGCTTTGCCTTTAAAAGGGCAGGTCGAAATGGTGTCGGACGGTTCCAGAAACGCTGTTGCGATGTCATTGCGCGGGAAATAGATCACCGGCGGGTAGTCACCCTCGGTCAGTTCCAGCGCGGCACTGGTTTCACCCAGCACGGCCCCGCCAGCGCGCACAACCCATGTACCGGTCGCAGGACGAATTGAAATATGATCAGGCATAAGTGATCCTTTTGGTAATAGAAAAATGGGATGACGACATAGTCATAAGGGCGCGCAGGCAGCGATCAGCCAGTCTTTTGTGTCTGGATCAAGGCGCGGGCCAACAAGCGCCAATGTATCGGCATGATAGCGATCAATCCAGTCCCGTTCTGCGCAGGTCAACAGTTCCACATCGATCAGGCGGCGGTCGAATGGCACCCAGGTCAGTGTGTCGAACGCCAGCATCTGCCGGTCATCGGCACCTTGCAGGGCCGGGGCATCGACCACGACGATCAGATTCTCGATCCGGATACCGAAATCGCCGGGCCGGTAATAGCCCGGTTCATTCGACAGGATCATCCCCGCCTGCAACGCAACCTCGGACCGGCGCGAAATACCCTGCGGGCCTTCATGGACGCTTAGGTATGATCCGACGCCATGTCCGGTGCCGTGGTCATAATCCATCCCCGCCAGCCACAATGGCGCACGCGCCAAAGCATCCAGATGCTGCCCGCCGACCCCTTTGGGAAACCTGATCCGGCTGATCGCAATCATCCCCTGCAAGACACGGGTGTAGCAGGCGCGATGTTCTGCCGTGGGGGTACCGATGACCATCGTGCGGGTGATATCGGTGGTGCCGTCCTGATATTGCCCGCCGCTGTCGACCAACAGCAGTTCATTGGTCCCAAGCGGGCGGTTGGTCGCCTCATTGACGCGGTAATGGACGATGGCGCCGTGCGGCCCTGCACCGCAAATGGTCTCGAAACTGATATCGCGCAGCGCGTTTGTCTCGCGCCGGAACCCTTCCAGCGCGCGGACCACGTCAATTTCGGTCAGGCCGCCCTTGGGTGCTGTCGCATCAAGCCATGCCAGAAACCGGACCATCGCGACCGCATCGCGGGCATGGGCCGCTTTCGCTCCGGCGATTTCCACAGCATTCTTGCAGGCCTTGGGCAGGATACAGGGATCGGCCCCATGCAGCACATCCGCCGCACCCGCCGCCAAAGTGACTGCCACCAGATCAGGGCAGGTCTTTGGATCAATCTGCACCTTGCCCGTCAGCGCACGCAGGGCGGGCAAAAACGCCGTCACATCGGCGATGGTAACATCCGGCCCCAAGTGTTCCAGCACAGCGGCGGCTTTGCCTGCCCCCGCAAACAAGGTCACCGCCCCCGATTTCTGCAAGATCGCAAAAGCCTGCGGCACCGGGTTACGCTCGATATCGCTGCCGCGGATGTTCAATAGCCAGGCAATGGAATCCGGCAAGGTCAGCACACAGGCGTCAGCCGCCAGATCCTGCGCCAGCCGGGCGCATTTTGATACATGATCCTCGCCTGCCAATGCCACCGGATGGGCCGCAAAAGGCGCATCAGGCGCTACAGGCTGGTCATCCCAAATCCGGTCCACCAGATTGTCACCTGCACGCAGGGTAAACTCTGGCAGCGCCGCCCGCAGCCGCGCCACCTCGTCCACGCTGTGCAACCAGGGATCATAACCAAGCACGCCGCCCGCCGGACGCGCCGCTTTCAGCCAATCTGCCAGCTGGACCTCGGGCCAATGTACGGGGGTAAAACACGCGGCGACCTCGGACAGAACCTGCACACGGTAGCGGCCATCAATGAACACGCCCGCCTGATCCGACAGCACAACACAAAACCCCGCCGAGCCGGAAAACCCCGTCAACCACCGCAACCGCGCATCGCGGGGTGCCACATATTCCCCCTGATGCGCATCTGCCCGTGGCACAAGGTAGGCATCAATCCCTTCCGCCGCCATCACATCACGCAAAGCCGCCAGCCGCGGCGGGCCTTGGTCAGGAAAAGATTGCGCTTCAAATCCCTGAAACATCATGGCTCATTCCTTCAACTTCTTATTTCCCAAAATACTCTCGCCGAAGGCATCCGGTTTACCAAAACCGGATCAGCTGACCTTGCGCATCCCCAAAACCCGCGCCCTTTTGCGCGGATCACTGTCGAACAGGCTTGCCAATTGCTCGGTCATGGCACCGGCCAGTTGCTCGACATCGGTGATCGTGACTGCGCGCTCGTAATACCGCGTCACATCATGGCCGATGCCAATCGCGACCAGTTCTACCGCCTTGCGCTTTTCGATCATCGCAATGACGTCGCGCAGATGCTTTTCAAGGTAATTGGCCGGATTGACCGACAATGTGCTGTCATCCACCGGTGCGCCATCGGAAATCACCATCAAGACCTTGCGCTGCTCGTAACGGGCGGTGATCCGGCGGTGTGCCCATTCCAGCGCTTCGCCGTCGATGTTTTCCTTCAGCAATCCTTCTTTCATCATCAGCCCCAAATTGGGCCGGGTCCGCCGCCAGGGGGCATCAGCGGATTTATAGATGATATGGCGCAGATCGTTCAGACGCCCGGGGGTGGCAGGGCGCCCCTCGGCCAGCCATTTTTCGCGGCTCTGGCCACCTTTCCACGCCTTGGTCGTAAACCCGAGGATTTCCACCTTCACATCGCAACGCTCCAGCGTGCGGGCCATCACATCGGCACAGATCGCTGCGATGGAAATCGGGCGCCCGCGCATTGACCCCGAATTATCCAGCAACAACGTCACCACCGTATCGCGGAAATCGGTATCTTTTTCGACCTTGAACGACAAAGGGGTCGTGGGCGATGCCACCACCCGCGCCAGACGGCCTGCGTCCAGAATGCCTTCTTCGCGGTCAAATTCCCAAGACCGGTTCTGCTGCGCCTGCAAGCGGCGCTGCAATTTATTCGCCAAGCGCGATACTGCGCCTTTCAGCGGTTCCAACTGCTGGTCAAGATAGGCGCGCAAGCGGTCCAGTTCGACCGGTTCAGCCAGATCCTGTGCGCCGATTTCTTCGTCAAAGGCAGTATAGGCCACCTTGTAATCGGGATCGGCATCCGACACTGGCGCAGGGGCAGGCGGCTCGCTGGGGGCTTCGCCCTCGGGCATTTCGGTTTCTTCGCCCATCTCGGCATCGGCCTGGTCATCCATGCTGACCTGCGCCTGGCTGGCATCCTGCTGGCTTTCCTGACTTTGTTCAGGCGATGCTTCGGCCTCGTCTGCGTCGCCGTCATCGTCGCCGCTGCTGTCCGGTTCGTCCTGATCGTCGCTGCCATCTTCGGCTGCGTCATCCTGATCGTCGTCCAGCTGATCGGGGTCATCGCCCAGCTGGTCGCCATAGCCCAGATCGCTGATCAGCTGCCGCGCGAATTTCGCAAAAGCCTGCTGGTCGTTCAGCGTTTTCGACAGGTTTTCCAGCGTCCCGCCGCAATGATCCTCAATAAAGCCGCGCCACAGCTCCATCACATTGTCAGCGCCCTTGGGCAGATCACGCCCCGTCGCCAGATGCCGGATCAGATAGCCCGCAGCGACTGCCAAAGGCGCGTCCGAGGCTTGGGTGATCTGGTCATAGCCTTTGCGCTTGGCTTCATTGGCGATCTTGGCGTCGATGTTGCCTGCGGTGCCGGGCATATATTGCGCGCCCACAGCCTCGATTCTTGCTGTTTCCATCGCGTCATAAAGATCACGCGCCATCTGGCCCTGCGGCATGTAGCGGGCAGAAAGGGCGGTATCATGAAACTTGTGCCGCAAAGCGAAAGCATCCGCCGTACCGCGCGCCAGCAACACCTCGTCGCGGGTCAGGCGGCGGGACACTTGTGGCAGGCGCATCGTATCCGCCGTCTGGCCGGACGGATCGACCGAGAATGTCACCGACAGCTCTGGGTCATCGGCCATGACCTTGGTCGCCTCGGCAAGCGCTTTTTTGAACGGATCGGCGGGGTTGTCGCTTGGTTTTTGCATGGCAAAGATAAAGCACCGGACGGGGGCAGGGGCAAGGGGGTCAGCAGCCCCTGCGCTTTTTTGCACAGGGGCTGCGCTGGTGTGCCGGTTTCATTGCGCGACCATTTCGCACATCTAACCCCCATAAGCATTTTCACATCTGGAGAGATGACATGACCACCAAACCAAAAATCGCCCTGATTATCGGATCGACCCGCGAAACCCGCTTTGCCGACAAACCTGCCGCTTGGATGCTGGCACAAGCGCAAAAGCGTGACGATATGGACGTCGAACTGGTCGATCTGCGCGATTTCGATCTACCGCTGTTTGACGAGGCCGCAAGCAACCTCTGGATGCCATCCAGCGACGAACGCGCTGTGAAATGGCAGCAGAAGATCGGCGAATTCGACGGCTACATTTTTGTTGTCGCTGAATACAACCGTTCGATCACCGGTGCGCTGAAGAACGCATTGGATCAGGCCTATAACGAATGGAACCGCAAGCCGATGTCGGCGATTGCCTATGGTTCTGTCGGCGGCACACGGGCGCTGGAACACCTGCGCAATATCGCTGTGGAATTGCAGATGGTCCCGACACGCAACGCCGTGCATATCGGCGGCGGCGATTTCTTTGCGGTTCACCCGCTGGGGTCCAACAACGAGATTGACACAATTGCCGACCACCTGAAGGCATCCGTCGACGGCACGCTGGACGATGTCGTCTGGTGGGCGAACGCGACCAAGGCCGCACGCGGCTAAGAAAAAGGTCGGGGAAATCCCCGACCTACTTTCATCGTATTTGTAGGCCGGGGTTTTCCCCGGCTTACGTTATTTCAGGCTCAAACTTGCCGCACTTTCCGGCAGTTCTTCGTCAAAGCAACGCTGATAGAATTCCGCCACGGTCTGGCGTTCCAATTCATCGCATTTGTTCAGGAATGACAGCCGGAACGCATAGCCGACATTCTGGAAAATCCGCGCATTTTCAGCCCAAGCCAGCACGGTACGGGGTGACATCAGCGTGCTTAGATCGCCGTTGATGAACGCCGTGCGCGTCAGGTCGGCGACAGTAACCATCTGGCTGACGATCCGGCGACCTTTTTCGTTGTTGTAATGCGGCGATTTGGCCAGCACGATCGCGGCCTCTGCATCATGGCTAAGATAGTTCAGCGTCGCGACCAGCGACCAACGGTCCATCTGCGCCTGATTGATCTGCTGGGTGCCGTGATAAAGCCCCGTCGTGTCACCCAGACCCACGGTATTTGCCGTTGCGAACAGACGGAAATAGGGGTTTGGCGTGATAATCTCGTTCTGGTCCATCAACGTCAGCTTGCCGTCGGTTTCCAGCACGCGCTGGATTACGAACATCACATCGGCGCGGCCTGCGTCATATTCGTCGAACACGATCGCGACAGGATTGCGCAAGGCCCAAGGCAGGATACCTTCGTGAAATTCGGTGACCTGCACGCCGTCGCGCAGCTTGATCGCATCCTTGCCGATAAGGTCGATCCGGCTGATATGGCTGTCAAGATTGACCCGCACGCAAGGCCAGTTCAGACGCGCTGCGACCTGTTCGATATGGGTGGATTTGCCGGTGCCGTGATAGCCTTGGATCATCACACGCCGGTTATAGCCAAAGCCTGCAAGGATCGCCAAAGTCGTATCGGGGTCAAACTTGTAGGTGCTGTCGATTTCGGGCACGCGGTCCGTGCGGTCTGCAAAGCCCTTGATCTTCATATCGCTGTCGATGCCGAACACATCCCGGACAGAGATATCCTCGGTCGGTTTTGCGTGCATGTCTGTGGTGCCGTCGGCCATGTGCCTTGCCTTCTTGGTTGATACGTCTTGCTGTTTCTCGGATGCAACATAACGCAGCGCGCGGCAAGCGCCACCCCGTCATCAGCAGTTCTGATCGGGCATCATTGAGCAGAACGACGCCACCCTGCACGAATTTGTTGAAGATTGGGTCGAATTGTGGTAACTTTAAGTTGTATTTTAGATTTGTGCCCGCCGCGATGATTTTTCAGGTGGATTGGTATCAAGAGTAACCCTCGTTCAAGGAACAGCGCAATGGTCGCGCATTTTGAAAAGGCGTCAATTTCGGCGCGTGAGCACAAGGTCGTTCTAGCGACCTACGCCTGCTTTTCCGCAATTTCAGCGGCGGTAGGCTTCTATGTGTTGTATACATCCTCTTACTGGCCACAAGGTGGTGTTCCTGCGGGCCTTTATGGGTTTTGGGTGGTGCTGTCGGTCGTGTTGGCTGGCCCCCTTGCCCTGCGGCTCGCACGCGGCTGGATCGGGCTGCCGGGCAGTTTGGGCTGGCTGCGCGCCTTTGTCGGGGCCTGCGTCAGTCTGGTGGTCGCATCCGTGGTCGGCGGGACGCTGATTCTACCTGTTTACGGAACGATCTATGCGCCTTTGATGGTGCTGACAGCTGTGCTGGCACAGCCGCTGGTCGGGTTGATCTGGTTTGCGGGTGTCTTTGCCGCGCATTGGGTGGTGGCGCAGGCCGATGCTGCGCTGCAAATGCGGCTGAAGATTGCCGAAGAAAAAGAAATGGCAGCCCTCAGCCCGCTGTCGCAGACTTATTTCTACCGCAAATAACGCTTAATCGGCATCGCGGAAGTTGCGGCTGACCTTGATCTGGTCCCATGCCCAGACAACCTGTGACAATTGTTCTTCCTGCGAACGATCGCCGCCGTTCATGTCAGGGTGCAGCACCTTGATCAGCGACTTATAGGCCTTGCGGATTTCCTGCTTTGACCAATTGTCCTTGGCTTCCAGAATGTCGATGGCGCGGCGTTCGGTCGGCGGCAGTTTGCGGCCCACCGCAGCGCCGCGACCGGGGTTGCGGGTGGCATTTGCGCCAAGCACCTGATGCGCGTCATCGACGCCCAGACGCGCCCATGCGCGTTCTTCAACCGACCGTTTGAACGGTTTGGTCGGGCGGTCCCAGACGCGGTCATTGGTCATCTGCGCGGCCAGTTCGGCCTCTGACGCGGTGTCGAAGAAATTCCATTTGAGATTGTATTCGCGGACGTGTTCCTGACAGAACCAGAAATAATCATCCAGCACATCGGGCGCTTTGGGCGCACGGAAAGGGGCCGGTTCCTGACAGCCTTCGTGGTCGCAAACCCGTTTCGAGGTCTCGGACGCACCTGACATCCCACGCCGTCCACGCGGATTTTTCTTCTTGGCCCCCGATACAGACATATCGAAACCAAAGGGATCATCTTTTTTCATAGTGCTTCTCTTCTTTCCGACTCGGACGACAGACTGTAGACCTCTGGGACGCAGATAGAAGAGGGCTAAGGGAAAATAATGGCATTACAGGCTGAAATTCACGCAAGATTGCAAACGCTCGCTCCTGAAATCCTCGAAGTAGTTAACGAAAGCCATAAACACGCCGGTCATTCGGGTGACGACGGGTCTGGCGAAAGCCATTGGCGTGTGGTGATTAAAGCGTCTTCACTGGACGATATGTCGCGCATCGCGCGCCACCGAGCGATTCATTCAGCAATTGGTCCTGATCTGATGGCGCGTATTCACGCGCTGGCGATTGATCTAACCTGATCAGTCGCCCCCGGCCACATCCGGTGCCGGTTTGTCGTCTTTGGTGACGATCTTTTTCTGCACCGTCGCGACAGGCGGTGCGACAGGTGGCGCAACAGCGGTCGGTGCAGGTGCTGCGGGCGCCTGACGCTGCGGTTTCATCTTTGGCGCAGAACTGGATGGTTTGGTGCGCCGAAACACCAGCATGTTCTGGTAAACGGTGGTCTTGCTCATCAGGCCGTCACGCTGTTCGCAGGGCAGGGTGTCGGCGCGCAGATATTCCCAGCCGTCCGCCGCGATTTCATTCATCGTGGTTTCCAACGTCAATGCAAAGCGGTCTTCGTAAGACTTTACGCCCGGCGCTTTGGTGCCGCGCAGGGGCGCCGGCACAACCTTGTATTCATATGTCATCGCGTGTTCCCATGATCACCAGCTTTGGACCATAGCAAGACTGCGCCGGTTTTCCAACCGCCCTAAAGCCCCAGCTTGGCCGACACCAATTGATTGACTGCCGCCGGATTTGCCTTGCCGCCGGTGGCCTTCATCACTTGGCCCACAAACCAGCCTGCAAGCTTGGGATTGGCCTGCGCCTTGGCGACCTGATCGGGGTTGGCGGCGATGATTTCGTCCACCGCAGCCTCGATCGCGCCGGTGTCGGTGACTTGTTTCATACCTTCGGTTTCCACGATCTCTTCGGGGTCGCGGTTCTGGGTGTAGGCGATGTCAAAGACGTCCTTGGCGATCTTGCCGGAAATCGTGTCGGATTTGATCAACCCTACGATCTGGCCCAGACGTTCAGCGCTGATCGGGCTGGTCGCGATATCCTTGTCATCTTTTTTCAGACGGCCGAATAACTCGTTGATGACCCAATTCGCAGCCAGCTTGCCATCGCGGCCATCAGCGACTTTTTCAAAAAAGGAGGCGTTTTCACCCTCGGCGGTCAGCACGGAAGCATCATAATCCGACAGGCCGAAATCCACGATGAACCGCGCCTTTTTCGCATCGGGCAATTCGGGCAGGGCGGCGTTGATATCATCAACCCAGGCTTGGTCAATTTCCAGCGGCAGCAGGTCGGGATCAGGGAAATAGCGGTAATCATGCGCTTCTTCCTTGGACCGCATCGACCGTGTCTCGTTCCGGTCCGGATCGTAAAGGCGGGTTTCCTGCGTGACTGTCTTGCCGTCCTCCAGCAAGGCAATCTGGCGGCGGGCCTCATAATCAATCGCCATCTGGATGAACCGCATGGAGTTCATGTTCTTGATCTCGCAGCGCGTGCCAAGGTGGCTGAAATCCTGCGTCGCCTGATAGCGTTCGTAATCGCCCGGACGGCAGATCGAGATGTTCACATCGGCGCGCAGGTTTCCGTTTTGCATATTGCCGTCGCAGGTGCCCAGATAGCGCATGATCTGGCGCAGTTTCAGCACATAGGCGGCGGCTTCCTCTGGCCCGCGGATATCGGGGCGGCTGACGATTTCCATCAGCGCGACACCGGTGCGGTTCAGGTCCACAAAGGACATCGTGGGGTCCATGTCATGGATCGACTTGCCCGCATCCTGTTCCAGATGGATGCGTTCGATCCGCACCAGACGGGCCTGACCGTTGCCCATTTCAACCAGCACTTCACCTTCGCCCACAATGGGATGGTAAAGCTGGGAAATCTGATAGCCCTGCGGCAGATCGGGGTAAAAGTAATTCTTGCGGTCGAACGCCGACACCAGATTGATCTGCGCCTTCAGCCCCAGCCCTGTGCGCACGGCTTGTGCCACGCATTCTTCGTTGATGACAGGCAACATGCCGGGCATGCCTGCATCCACAAATGCCACATTGCTGTTGGGCTCGGACCCGAACAGGGTCGAGGCACCCGAAAACAGTTTCGCGTTTGTTGCGACCTGCGCATGGACTTCCAGCCCGATCACCAGTTCCCAGTCACCGGTGGCGCCCGCAATCACTTTGGGGGCAGGGGAATCGTAGGTCAGATCCAGCATGGCAGATATCCTTGGTTCAACTCTGCACGATCTCTAAAAGAACGCGCAGCCCGCTTCAAGGTGCGCTTGACGCATCTTTGGTCAGCCATGGCCGTGTTGTCGCGATCAGATTGACGACAGGCGCGTGTTCCCCCCCAAGCGCCAGCGTGGCGCGGCGCAGCATGTCGATCCCTTCATCGGCATCGCGCGGAATTGCTGATGCCGAAATAGGCTCGCCCATGGTCACGACAAAGGGCTGGCGGTCTTTGTTCAGCGTTTCATGAAACAGGGTGATATCGCGCAAGGTGGGATGGATGCGGTCAAAGATGTAGAACAGCGCCGAATTGCGGGCCTGAATGTTGACGGGGATCACCGGCAAGTCAAATTTGCGCGCCAGCATTGCGGCGGATGCCATCCACGGGCGTTCATGCAACGACAGCCAGCGGCGTTTGGCCAACCGGCCAGAGGGAAAGATGACGCCCAGACGCCCGTCCTTGGTCGCCTGCCGGACAAAAGACATCGTTTCGCGCGTCTTGGCATGGCTGCGCAATTCGGTGCGCCATTCGACAGGCGCGATAATGTTTTCCATCTGCGGCAACACGCGCAGGATATCACGGTTGGCAAAGAAATAAGCGTCAGGGCGGGCCTGCGCGATCAGATGGTTAAGGATGATTCCATCCGCGATCCCCGTGGGGTGATTGGCCACGATCAGTGCCGGGCCATGCGCAGGTAAATGACCCAGCCCTTTGGCCGTGACCATCTGTGCCAGCCGTTGCGCCATCTGCTGCATGATCTGCGCCGAATCCGCATGTTCAAGCTGTTCGGCAAGGGTGATGGTTTTGCCGTATCCCAGCATATGATGCAGCACATTGCGGGCGAGCCGCGTTCCGGGGCGCGTGGCATAAAGCCATGGCGCACGTTCGGCGATTAACGGATCGATGCGGTCTTTCATGACGTTCCTCAGATCACGGTTATGTAAGTGTTTTGCGACACAATACCCCTGCACTGGCAAATCCGGTAGATGGAGTCTCTGTCACCCTCGACAACGCGGTTGCACCGGCTAGGTTCCGCTTATGGCAAAAATGCGCAAAAAATCCGATCTGCCCCAGAAAACCTGCGCGACCTGCGGCAGGCCTTTCGCGTGGCGCAAGAAGTGGGCAAAAGTATGGGATTCCGTGCGATATTGCTCTGATAAATGTCGCGGGACGCGCAATTGAATCCTTTGGGCGATGTTGCCTATCGGAAACTTGTGTTCTAATTCGGGGCGGTCGGCACGGGTGTGCCGTTGTATGCCGGAACCAAGGGAGACAGCCATGAATGATCGGGTCGAAAAACAAGGGCTTCAGGTTGCCAGCGAACTGGCCAGTTTCATCGAAACGCAGGCTTTGCCGGGGACAGGCATTGATGCCGATACCTTCTGGAAAGGTTTCGCCGGACTGATTGCCACGATGACGCCGCGCAACCGCGACTTGTTGCAAAAACGCGAAGATATGCAATCGGCCATTGATGCTTGGCATGTCAGCCAGCGTGGCAAGCCGCATGATCGTGTGGCCTATGAACATTTCCTGAAAGACCTGCGCTATCTGGTCCCCGAAGGCGACGATTTCGAGATTGAAACCACAAATGTGGACCCTGAAATCGCCACCATCCCGGGCCCGCAACTGGTGGTGCCGATCACCAATGCCCGCTTTGCGCTGAATGCCGCGAACGCCCGCTGGGGCAGCCTTTACGATGCGTTTTACGGCACTGATGCGATGGGCGTGCAGCCCCCCGCTGGCGGATATGACCGTGGCCATGGCGCCCGCGTTGTTGCCCGCGTACGCGTGTTTCTGGACGAGGCGTTCCCGATTGTCGGCAAAAGCCATGCCGATGTCGCCCGCTATCATGTGCAGGACGGCCAGTTGCTGATTGACGACGCGCCCCTGCGCGACCCCGCGAAATTCGTGGGCTACAGTGGCAACCCAAAGGCCCCCGATGCAATTGTGCTGGTCAACAACGGGTTGCATGTCGAACTGGTGTTTGACCGCGCCCATCCCATCGGCAGCCGCGATCAGGCGCTTTTGGCCGATGTCCGGCTGGAAAGCGCCATTTCCGCGATCATGGATTGCGAAGACAGCGTCGCCTGCGTCGATGCCGAAGACAAGGTGCTGGCCTACGGCAACTGGCTGGGCCTGATGAAAGGCGATTTGACCGCCGATCTGGTCAAGAACGGCAAGACGATGACCCGCAAACTGGCCGATGACCGCGAATATACCACCCCCGATGGCGGCACGGTGACGCTGAAAGGCCGTGCGCTGCTCTGGATCCGCAATGTCGGCCATCTGATGACAAACCCCGCGATCCTTGATGCCGACGGGCAAGAGGTGTTCGAGGGGTTGATGGACGCCATGGTCACCACCCTGATCGCCATGCATGACCTGAAATCAAAAGGCGGCAATTCCGCGCTTGGGTCTGTCTATGTCGTCAAGCCAAAGATGCACGGTCCCGACGAAGTCGCCTTTACCAACGATATTTTCGCCGCTGTCGAAGATGCGCTAGGCCTGCCGCGCGACACCGTCAAGATCGGCATCATGGACGAAGAGCGCCGCACGACTGTTAATCTTAAGGAATGTATCCGCGCTGCCAAATCCCGTGTCGCGTTTATCAACACAGGCTTTC
>PUNR01000080.1 GCA_003551805.1 Loktanella sp. | reverse complement strand
TTCTTTTCCGGAAGTCGGTTACCGGCAGCCAACCGGTCAAGCGGGTCTTCGGGGCGTTTGAGAAGGAAGGGCAGGGTCAGCACGACCATGAAAAAGCCCAGAACGCCAACAACAATCAAAGGCCCTGAAGGGCCCAGCATATCGGTCAACATGGTTTGAATGGGTTGCATAATGCTTGCCTCAGACCTTGATATCGACAAGTGCGCGCATGACGATCAGGTTCAGAACCAGAAAGGCGGCAACGACAAAAACGGCGGGGATGAACAGGGGGCTTTCCATGACTTCATCAAAATAATTGGGCTGCACCAGATTGATGCCGATCAGGGCAACAATCGGGAAGGCGGATAGCAACTTGCCGGACCATTTCGCCTCGGCAGTGATGGCGTTGACGCGCCGGAACAGGCGAAACCTTGCGCGGATCACCTTTGCCAGACCGTCCAGAATTTCGGCAAGGTTGCCGCCGGATGATTGCTGGATCGTGACCGCGACTGCCAAAAACCGCAAATCCTGATTGTCCAGACGTTCCGCCATCGACTTGAGCGTTTCACCCATGTCGCGCCCATAGGCGGTTTCATCAGAAATAATACCCATCTCGGTACCAAGCGGGTCTGGCACCTCTCTCGCGACGATTGCAACAGCGCTGGAAAACGGGTGACCCACACGCAGTGACCGCACCATCAGTTCAACCGCATCGGGCAGTTGTTCGCTGATCAGGTTCATCCGCTTGGTCGCCTTGCTGTTGACCCATGTATAGACCCCGCCAATGCCCATCAGCACGGCCACAAGGGCCCGCACTGCCAAGGCAACCTCGGTCATCAGGGTCAGCATCACGAAGGCCGCGGCACTGACGAGGATCATCAGCAGCATCAGTTGCGCGGGCGAAAAGGCGATATTCGCCTTTTGCGCCTTTGTCGCCAGCAGCGAATAAATCGGGATGCTTTGCGACTTCATATGCTGGGTCATCTCCTTGCGGAGCTGATCTAGAACCTGTTCGCGGTTCCCACCCTTATCAAGCATCTCCAGACGGCGGTTAACCTTGCCGTCCATGCTGATCGATTTGCCGAAAATAACCAGATAGGCGCCTTGAACAAGCACCAGCACCGCCACGAAAATCAGAATATAGATAAGCGGTTCAATTGAAATCACGCCGATTACTCCGCAACCATCGGTTCAAAGATGGCAGCCGGCAGATCATAACCCCACAATTTAAAGCGGTCAGAAAAGTGGCTGCGCACGCCTGTTGCAGTGAAATGCCCGATGATCTTATTGTCCGGTGTCAAACCGACGCGCTGATAGCGGAAAATTTCCTGCATCGAAATCACATCGCCTTCCATACCGGTGATTTCCGTGATCGAGGTCATCCTGCGCGACCCGTCCTGCAAACGCGACGCCTGCACAATCAGGTTCACAGCCGATGCAATCTGGCTGCGCATGGCCTTGATCGGCATATCAATCCCCGCCATCGCGATCATGTTTTCCAGACGCGACACCCCGTCGCGGGCAGAGTTGGCGTGGATCGTCGTCATCGACCCGTCATGGCCTGTGTTCATGGCCTGCAACATGTCGATCACTTCTTCGCCGCGTGTTTCGCCGACGATGATCCGGTCAGGGCGCATCCGCAAAGCGTTCTTCAGACAGTCGCGCTGCGATACGCCGCCTTTGCCTTCGACGTTGGGCGGGCGGCTTTCCATGCGGCCGACATGGGTTTGTTGCAGTTGGAGTTCGGCCGTATCTTCGATTGTCAGAATACGTTCACTGTCGTCGATAAAGCCTGACAGCGCGTTCAGCGTCGTCGTTTTACCCGAACCTGTACCGCCCGACACAATGATATTCAGGCGCGTTGACACTGCGGCCTGCAAATAGGCGGCCATTTCTTCCGAGAAGGCACCAAAGCGGACCAGATCGTCAATGCCAAGCTTGTCTTTCTTGAATTTCCGGATCGACACCAGCGATCCATCCACCGCAATCGGCGGCACCATCGCGTTGAAACGCGACCCGTCTGCAAGGCGGGCGTCAACGTAAGGATTGCTTTCGTCGACACGGCGACCCACGGCTGACACGATCTTGTCGATGATCCGCAAAAGGTGCTTTTCATCCTTGAACGTGATGTCGGTCAGTTGCAGCTTGCCGTCACGTTCGACAAAAATTTGCTGCGGGCCGTTCACAAGAATATCGTTGACGCTGTCGTCCTTTAGCAAGGTTTCCAGCGGGCCAAGGCCCGTGACTTCAAAAAACAGGTCCTGACTAAGCGTTTGCCGTTCCTCACGGTTCAGCGCGACGCCCATATCTTCAAGGGTTTCATTGGCGATTGCGTTGATTTCGGTACGCAATTCCTGCTCGGTCGCGGTTTCCAGCGCGGCAAGGTTCAAGTTTTCCAGCAAGGCCTTGTGCAGGTCCAGCTTGATTTCCTGCAACTTGTCCTTGCGGCGTTTTTCCTTGTCCACCGCACCCACATCGGCGGGGCGCTTGGCAGGGCCGGGCTTCATCAGCGATGCACGTTCTGGCACGGCTTCAACGTTGGGGGTGGTTGGCGCCACCGGTCGTGGCTGGGGCGATAATGATCCGGTTGATGCAGGCTTTTTATACTTTGAAAACATGGCTTTTTTCCTATGCCTTCGCGTCAGCGACGGCCGTGACGTTGACGTCGTGGACCGATTTCGCAAGTTTGTAGATCTCTTTGCGGAGCGGATTCTTGGGGGCAGCATCTGCCATCGGTGTCCCATGATCGGCGCTTTGCATCACGGCCTTGCCGCCATCAGGCAGCAGAATATCAATCGCGATACCTAGGCTTTCCGCCAACCGTTTGACGCGGCTTTTGCCGTTCAGGTCAGTGAACCCCGGCGCACGGTTCAGGATAAAGCGCAGCTTATCGAACGGCAGATCCTCTGATTGCAGCGCCCGTTTGAGGCGCAGGGTGTTCTGCGCAGACCGCATTTCCAGTTCGATCATCGCAAAATAGACATGCGATGCTTCCAGCACTGTCTGTGACCATTCCACCATTGTAGATGGCATATCGATCACGACGTAGTCGAAATTCACCCGTGCCATTTCGATCAGTTTGCTGATGTCGGCAGACGAAATCATATCAAGCGGGATCATATCGGTCGGTGATGTCAGCACATGCAGCTTTTCACCGTATGGCAGCAGGGCCTGCATAAAGGCATCAGCATCCATCGCCGACATATCGGTCAGCAGTTCCAGCACCGATTCGCGACGTGGCAAATCCAGATAGGTCGAGATCGTGCCAAACTGGAAATCCAGATCAATCAGGCAGACCTTTTGTGGATTGGCCTTGTCGATATTCGCCAGCTCCCAAGCCAGATTGACCGCCATCATCGTCGCACCCGTGCCGCCCGCCAAACCGTGCACCGGAATGACAACACCGGACCTGTCGCCAGTCGCGACAGTGGCAGGTGAGGACGCGGATGTTTTGTCAGGTGCCGACAAAACGCGTTCAATCGCGCGCGCCAGTTCGTTTTCCGGCAACGGGTAGGGGACAAAATCATCACCACCTTCGCGCAAAAGCTTGTGCAGCGACTTTGGTGACAGATCTTCAGCGATCAGGATCACCTTCACCCCGGCAGCTTTGGCCGCGGCAATGATGTTTGACACTTCATCAAGGTTGTCTTCGTCCTGCGCATCCATTGCGATGGTGACAAATTGCAGGCTGGACGATTCAGGCTGCGATAGAAAAGCAATCGCATCGTCAAACCCAAGATCACCCCAAGCC
>PUNR01000016.1 GCA_003551805.1 Loktanella sp. | reverse complement strand
TGTTGCGCGAAACGCCCGTTCGCCGCGCGATCTCGCGAATGGGCATCTTATCCCGCAGCGCCCATTTCCGAATTACCCTCAAAAATCCCATGTCGATCACTCCCAAAACCCCCAGCTGGTTCAGGCTGCGGCAAGCTTGCATTATGTATGACACGTCGAGGATATCACTCCGGCAGGAGTATTTTGGGAAATAAGAAGGCATGGCGCGGCGACTGCGGCCCTGATAGTATTGCGGGATGAATAAACCACAAGATCATGCGTTTTTGGGGGTGACGGCATCTTTGCTGGGTCGTCGCTGGGTCGGGCCTTCTGTGCAAGAGGACCGCGCCGCCGAGACGATGCTGCAGGCGACCAACCTGCCCGCCCCACTGTGCCGCACCCTTGCCCGGCGCGGTGTGCTGTCGCATGAAGCGGCGTCCTATCTTGCACCCACCTTGCGCGATTTGCTGCCCGATCCGCGCGTTTTGCGTGATATGGAAAAAGCAGCGGCGCGGTTTTTGCAGGCGGTGGCACAGCGCCAGCGGATTGCGATTTTTGCGGATTATGATGTGGATGGTGGCGCCTCTGCTGCGCTGTTGATTGTCTGGCTGCGCCAGATGGGGTTGCAGGCGACACTGTATATTCCAGACCGGATCGACGAGGGCTATGGCCCCAATGATGCAGCCATGGCGGGGCTGGCGGCGGCGCATGATCTGATCATCTGCGTGGATTGTGGCACGCTGTCGCATGACCCGATCGCAGCGGCCAAGGGTGCTGATGTGATCGTGCTGGACCATCACCTTGGCGGGGAAACCTTGCCTGCGGCACTGGCCGTCGTGAACCCGAACCGGCAGGACGAAAGCGGTGATCTGGCGCATCTTTGTGCCGCTGCGGTCGTGTTTTTGATGCTGGTCGAGGCGAACCGCCAATTGCGTCTAACCGACAAGAAAGGCCCCGATCTGATGGCAATGCTGGATCTGGTGGCGCTGGCGACAGTTGCAGATGTGGCCCCGCTGATTGGGGTGAACCGTGCCTTTGTGCGGCAGGGGTTGGTTGTGATGGCGCGGCGGCAGCGCACAGGCCTGACGGCCCTTGCCGATGTCGCAGGGCTGGATGCGGCGCCGACGTCGTATCATCTGGGGTTTCTTTTGGGGCCACGGGTTAACGCCGGCGGGCGCATTGGCAAGGCCGATCTGGGCGCGCGGTTGCTCGCGACGGATGATCCGGCCGAAGCGCGCGATCTGGCAGATATGCTGGACCAGTTGAACACCGACAGGCGCATGGTGGAACAGGCCGTACGCGACGTGGCAATCCTGCAGGCCGAGGCACGCGGGACCGACGGGCCGCTGGTCTGGGCTGCGGGCGAAGGCTGGCACCCCGGGGTCGTGGGGATCGTCGCGGCACGGCTGAAAGAGGCAACGCATCGCCCCGCTGTCGTGATCGGATTCGAGGATGGAATCGGCAAAGGCTCTGGCCGGTCGGTGTCGGGAATCGATCTGGGTGCCGCGATCCAGCGGCTGGCCAGCGAGGGGCTGCTGATCAAAGGCGGCGGGCACAAGATGGCCGCAGGGCTAAGCGTGACACAAGAGAACCTCGAACCCGCCATGGCGCGGCTTTCGGAGCTTTTGGATAAACAAGGGGCCGGTGCGCTGGGACCTGCGGATTTGCGGCTGGACGGTATCTTGATGCCGGGGGCAGCGAATGTCGATCTGGTGACCTTGCTGGATGATGCCGGACCTTTTGGTGCCGGTGCGCCTGCGCCACGCTTTGCTTTTCCTGATTGCCAGATTCTTTTTGCCAAACAAGTCGGCGAAAACCACCTGAAAATCACCTTTGGTGACGGGTTGGGTGCGCGAATTGATGCGATCAGCTTTGGTGCGATGGACGGGCCATTGGGCCCTGCGCTGCTGCAGCATAACGGCACAAGGTTCCACCTTGCGGGGCGGCTGGAGGTCAATATCTGGCAAGGTCGCCAGTCCGTGCAACTGCGTCTGGAGGACGCCGCACCGGCGCATTGAAAAGAAGTCAGAAAAAGCGCAATTACCCCCTTGCGCGCGCTGCGGGCTTTGCCTAAAAGCGCGACACCAAGTGCGGTCCCTTCGTCTATCGGTTAGGACGCCAGGTTTTCAACCTGGAAAGAGGGGTTCGATTCCCCTAGGGACTGCCATGGTTTTCCTTGATACTTTTGATGGTGCGAACGGGTTTTCCCGTTTACATACATTTGTCAGCGGATAGGGTTCGCATCTGTTGCGAAAGGATATTCCAATGACGCTGACTTATCTGCACACGATGGTGCGTGTGAACGACCTTGAAAAATCAATGGCATTTTATGAATTGCTCGGGCTGCGGGAAATCCGGCGAATCGACAATGACAAAGGGCGGTTTTCGCTGGTCTTCATGGCCCCCCCCGGTCAGGAAGAATGCCCCGTCGAGCTGACCTATAACTGGGACGGCGATGATGGCCTGCCATCGGACAGCCGCCATTTCGGGCATCTGGCGTACCGCGTCGGCAACATCTATGAGCTTTGCCAGCACCTGATGGACAATGGCGTGACCATCAACCGCCCGCCGCGTGACGGGCATATGGCCTTCGTGCGGTCGCCTGACAACATCTCGATCGAATTGCTGCAGGAAGGCGACAGCCTGCCACCAGCCGAACCTTGGGCCAGCATGGAAAACACCGGCCACTGGTAAGCGGAAAAGCCTGCGTCAATAGATATAGCGAATCTGGTCGGTCCAGTACCGTTCGACGCGGCGCAGGGCCGTGGTGATGTCATCCAGACCGGCATGGTCAAGCACTTGCCGGTCTACTAGCCCTTCGGCATGGGTGGCGAAAAGTTTGGCGACCACCTGTCTGACGTTGCGCCCTTTTTCGGTCAGGCGGACACGGACGGACCGGCGGTCAATCTGGCTGCGCTGGTGGTGCATATAGCCCAAATCGACCAGTTTTTTAAGGTTGTAGGACACGTTCGACCCTTGATAATACCCGCGCGTTTTCAATTCGCCTGCTGTCACCTCGTTTTCGCCGACGTTGAACAGCAATAGCGCCTGCACCGCATTGATATCCAAAAGGCCGATGCGTTCGAATTCATCCTTGATGACATCCAGCAACAGCCTGTGCAGCCGTTCAACAAGGGTCAATGCGTCCAGATAGGACGCCATGAAAGACGCGCTGCGCGCCGCGGCAAGGCCCGATTTATCGCGCCCGCCAAGATCGGTGTGAAGGGTCATCCCAATGCTCCGTCTGTTGTGTTGTGCCCTGTCTAAACGGCAAACCCCAACATACGGTTAAGACCGCTACGCAGGTCGCGTCACGCCTGATGCGCCTGCCGCAATCTGGCCGATCAGGTCGGCATAGATATCGGGCACAGCGAATTGTCCGCCGACCCAGCCATAAAGGTCATGGTCGTTTTCCGACAAAAGCGCATCGTACAGCACAAGCTGTTCTGCGGTCATCGCCGCAAGGTTTTCGGCGGCAAAGGCCGACAGGATCAAATCCATTTCCTTGATCCCGCGCCGCATGGACCGCATATGCAAACGCTTGCGGGTGTGTTCGATTGTTTCGGTCATATGATCCTGCGCAATGCTGTTTGCAGTTGTTTTTCGACATGCCCCATCTTGTCAAGCGTCTGCACCATCTGCGCGCGCAAACGGCGCATTTCCTGCATCAGAGCCGTGACATCGGCGGGCATTTCGGTGGCGTCATCGGGCGCATTCAGCCCGTCGCCCTGCCCTGTCATCAGCCAGCCCAGCGATAC
>PUNR01000303.1 GCA_003551805.1 Loktanella sp. | reverse complement strand
GCCGCAGAACCGGTGTCTGGTCCCGCTTGATCGTTTCGCAGAGCCGCGTGCGGGCAAGGGCGCAGGCAATGCATGGTTCAAGGTGACAACAGGTCAGCCAGCCTTTTTTGCAGGGATCTGGGTGTCTGAATGGCGCAGTATGCGAAAGCTGAAAGACGGGACAACCACCGATGATCTGTTCGCCTTTCTGACTTGCGAACCAAATGGCGTCGTCGCGCCGATCCACCCCAAGGCGATGCCGGTTATCCTGACCGATGAATCCGATTTCGATGCGTGGCTGTCGCAGGACTGGTCTGCGGCCAGGGCCTTGCAGCGGCCACTTGCGGATGTGCTGCTAAGTCTGGAGCCGTAGCCACGACCACTGGCGGCAGGCAATAACGGGAACGAAAATCGCGTTGAACTGCTTGGTATGACCGAGTCCAGCCCATGGAGAACGCCGATGACCCGTAGTGACGATACCGACAAGACGACATTTCTTGATCCGGTGAACGAAAAACGGTCTTTGCACCTGACGGAATCCAAGATTGCATTTGCCGGACACCCGATCCACGCGATGCTTGTCGCCTTTCCCATCGCATTGGCGATGTGTGTGCTGGGGGCTGATCTGTTCTATTGGTGGACAGGTGATAGCTTTTGGGCGACTGCCGCTGGCTGGGCGAGTTTTGGTGCCTTTGCGATGGCGGTGATGGCGGCGATTACCGGTACGGTTGAATTGCTGATGGTGTCGGGTATCCGGAACCGCGCGGCAAGCTGGACACATTTCATTCTGGCGATGACGCTTTTGTCGATTCTGGGGCTGAACTGGCTGATCCGCATTGACGCCGCAGAAGAGGCGATCCTGCCGCTGGGGTTGGCGCTATCGTTTCTGGCGGCGGGTATGACGGCAATTACGGGCTGGCATGGCGGTAAACTGGTCTTTGACTATCAGATTGGCACCAAGGACGATGGAAGTTGACGGTCAAGTGGCTCAAGCAGCCAGTCCGGTAGCAACGTGACAAGCGGGATCAAGTCAGGTTTCGCCAGGACCAGCCACAGAACCATCCCGATAAGCCCCGGCACAATTATCAGGACGGGGACAGGCGTCGATGGCCGGTAGGCGCCTTTTTTGTCGCCGGTCGTTGCGACCACAAACCCGATCCATGCGTGGCACAGCGCCATGCCTGCGACGGCTGCGAGTTTGGCCATCATCCACGGGTCACGGACCTCTTCGAGGAAAAGCAAAAGCGTTCCCGCGCCGACCGCGATCACTGCGGCTGGTGTGGCGAATTCGACGTAGCAGCGATGGGTCAGCAGCCGGAATTCGGTATATCCGGCGCGGGTTTGCGCATCCTTGCCGCGCCCGTAGGTCAGGATGATGATTGGCAGGGCAAGCAGGCCTGCGCACCAGACTGCCAGCCCGATGATATGCAGCCCTTTGACCAGCGCGATCATGTGTCAGCCTCTTGGTGATTGGTGGTGGTGGCAATCGCCATCCAGCGCAGCATTGGTTTTGGCGCAAAAGTGCCGGACGCTAAGGTCGTTGGTGTCGACAGGGTCATTTTCTGTCCCTCATTATCGTACCCGCGTGCGCCACGGCGTTCAGATGTTATCGGGTCTTTCAACATTGCCCCTGAACAGGGCGGCATCGGAAATGTTCCCGTTTCAGCGACATGGGTGCGGTCTTGTCGGGGGAACATCCTTTGCGCTGGGTTGTTGGCCACCTGAATTTATAACCCAACAAGCAAAGACCCAAGCACATGCTCCAGTTTCTTACGCAGAATGTCGAATTGCTGAACCTCTTGGTGAACGTGCTGCTTGTGGTGATCTGGGCAGTCTATTTGCAGATATTTCTTGTCAGCCATCTGAGGCAGACCCGCAGCGTGATCCATATCGACATTGGTGCCGCTGATGGTGAACGGTCCCGATGTCTTGTCACCAACCTGAGTTCGAACCCCCTTTATATTCAGGGGATGGTTGCAGAGCTGTTCGAGGGTGACCAATCCGCGCGTGTCGTCGTGACCGAGCGTGAAGAGATGGATCAAGATGATCTGCAAGACCCCTTAAAGCGCACCAATCGCGGCACCCTGCACCCCGGACAGACGGTCGATATCGGATCGCTTGCTGATGTGGTCAAACGGGCATGGATCAGGCTGGGGCGGGAATGGACCGTCGACAAGCTGAGCCAAGTGAAAGTGACAGTGGTCGCAATTTCCGGACAGGCAGAGCGGGTGGTCGGGGCCAGCAAGACCTTTGATGCCCAATACAAGCAGAACCGGAGCCATTTCGTGCCGCAAAACCTGCTGACCCAACAGATCAGGCCGCGCCGCGCGCGCGCCGAGTTCAGAGATATACTGCGTGATGCTTCGGATGACGGTTCAGTTGCGTAACTGCGTAAGGGGCCCCAAGGCCCCATGATGTCAGACCGGCACGGCCCGTTTGAAGCCCAAGACAGCGTGTGTGCGGGTGGCTGACAGGAACATTTCAGGACTGGCATGGTTGGTGGGTTTGAAACAAAGGAGAATCCTATGAAACAGCCCCTTGCTATCTTCGCATTGATGACATTGCCGATTGCCGCATTCGCGCAGGACGACGGCGCGTTCACGCTGCCGGACCTTCCCTATGCGACCGATGCGCTGGAACCGGTCATCAGTCAGGAGATTATGGAACTGCATCATGGTGAGCATCATCAATCCTATGTCGATAATCTGAATGATGCGATCAGTGCCGGTGATGCGCCATCCGGCCTTTCGATCGAAGAACTGGTTGCTAATGCCGGATCCTATCCCGACAGCATCCGCAACAATGCGGGCGGGCATTGGAACCATACGTTTTTCTGGGAAACGATGGCACCCGCCGATGAAGCGGGCGAAATGTCGGATGAATTCGCAACAGCGATCACCGCCGCCTATGGATCGGAAGAAGACTTCCGCACCGCCTTTGAAGAGGCGGGGGCCGACCAGTTTGGTTCTGGCTGGGTGTGGTTGATCGTCAATGAACAAAACGAGCTGGAAATCACCACGACGCCCAATCAGGACAACCCGCTGATGGATATCGCCGAGGTGAACGGAACGCCCATTCTGGGCAATGACGTTTGGGAACATGCCTATTATCTGACCTACGAGAACCGCCGAGGCGAATATCTGGACAGCTGGTGGGATGTGGTCAACTGGGACGAAGTATCCCAACGCTACCTTGCTGCCTTGGCCGACTAGCGCGTTTGAAACCCGTGGCTGGCAACCCGATTGCCAGCCGCATTGCCGACTTATGCGGAACCAGAAAAACTTAGGAACATCCGCAGCAGCCGCCTGTTGATCCGATATGTCAACAAAAGGAGAACTATGATGGCTGACAACATGCACAAACCCGCGGGGACCGTGGCCGATGATCCGGATTCGTTCAATCAATCGCATGACCTGATCGCGTCCAACAAGGTCGAAGGCACCAATGTCTACAGCCCTGATAACGAAAAGATCGGAAGCATCTACAACTTCATGGTCGACAAGAAAAGCGGCAAGGTAAGCTATGCCGTGATGTCGTTTGGCGGGTTTCTTGGCCTTGGCGAACGGTATCATCCGCTGCCGTGGGATAATTTGACCTACGACACTAATGTTGGCGGCTACGTCGTGAACGTCACGCGCGAACAACTGGATGATGCGCCAAGCTATGGGATGGACGAAGATCCGTGGAACGATCCTGCATACGGCCGCAGGGTCCATGAGTATTACGGCACCCCGTACATTTGACCGATAACACAGGCGGGCGCGAAAG
>PUNR01000293.1 GCA_003551805.1 Loktanella sp. | reverse complement strand
TCATATCCCCGCGCAGGTCACGCAAGCGGGGGTGGAAACGCCCTTTGGCACCTTGCCCGCCAGCGGTCAGCCGCAAGGCCCCGCTGTCGTCTGCATCCGGCCAGAGGCGATTGGCACAGGCGGCGCGCAGATTGCACTGGGCGCTGCCTGCGTGCGCGATGCCGCGTTTTTCGGCACCCATGTGCGCGCGCATCTGATCCCTGATGCTGCCCCCGAACTGGTGCTGATCGCGCATCTGCCACCCGGGTCTGTACCCGGGGTGGGTGACAGGCTGGACCTGTCGGCCAGTGCTGATACGATCAGTATATTCGCAAGGGAGTAACCGATGGACCGTGCCCGCCCCGAAGATTGGTACCGTGTGCAACGGGTCAGCGACGGGATTTCCCTGATCGACGAACCCTTCATCCAGCCATTCTATCGCTGCAACATGTGGCATGTGCGCGGGCGCGACCGCGATATGCTGGTCGATAGCGGGATGGGTGTTGTGTCCTTGCGGGAATGGGTGCCCTTGGTGACCGAACGCGCGCTGACAGCGGTGGCGAGCCATACGCATTTCGACCATATCGGCTGTCACCATGAATTCGACGACCGCTGCGTGCATCGGCTGGAGGCTGATCTGCTGGCGAACCCGACACGAGTCGCAACCTTGGCCGATCCTTATGTCACAGACGATATATTCGAACGCCTGCCGCCGGCACCCTATCAATCTGCCACATATCAGGTGAAATCCGCCCCCGCCACGCGGCTGCTGGAGGATGGTGATATCGTCGATCTGGGCGACCGGCATTTCGAGGTGATCCACACCCCCGGCCATTCCCCCGGCGGCATCGCCCTGTGGGAAGCGGCGACCGCCACGCTGTTTTCCGGCGATATCATTTATGACGGCCCGCTGATCGAAGACACCTATCACGCCGATGCGGCCGATTATCACGCCTCAATGGTGCGGCTATACGACCTGCCGGTGCGCGTGGTGCATGGCGGACATTTTGGAAGCTATGACGGCACAAGACACCGCGCGATCATCAGCGACTGGCTGGACAGCAAGGACCGGGAATAAGAAAGGGCGGGAAAAATCCCGCCCTTGCCATATGTCGTATCGTGCTGAAGTTATTCCAGCGCCTGATCGGTGATCAGATGGGTCCATGCCCCTTCTGGCTCGGCCGAGATGACGGGGTCGGAGCCGCCGCCAAGCAAGGTCGCAACGGTGCGTTCGTAATCCGCAGGGTCCAGCGCGCCGTTCGATCCGGCGGTCAGTTTCGCGATTTCCTGCATCATGCGGACCTGAGCCGCCTCTGACTGGGCACCGGTTTCATCATATTCGATGATGATCGCGCCAGCCGCTTCGGGATTTTCCTGTGCCCAGTCCCAGCCGCGCATCGAGGCACGCACAAACCGGACCATTTTGTCCACGAATTCTGGATCTTCAAGGTTCTGTTCCAGAACGTAAATGCCGTCTTCCAGTGTCGCGACGCCCTGATCTTCGTACATGAAGGTGATCAGTTCATCGGGGTCGACACCTGCATCCAGCACCTGCCCATATTCGTTGTAGGTCATGGTGGAAATGCAATCCGCCTGCCGCTGCAACAAAGGATCGACGTTGAAGCCCTGACGCAGGACTGTCACGCCGTCTTCGCCGCCTTCGGTGGAAATACCGGCCTGCGCCATCCAGCTTAGGAACGGATATTCATTGCCAAAGAACCACACGCCGATGGTGCGGCCGCGGAAATCCTCGACGGTTTCAATGCCGGTGTCTTTCCAGCAGGTCAGCATCAGGCCCGATGTCTTGAACGGTTGCGCGATGTTGACCACGGGCAGGCCGCGTTCGCGTGCAGCCAAGGCGGATGGCATCCAGTTCAGCATCGCATCGGCACCGCCACCGGCCAGCACCTGTGGTGGCGCGATATCAGGACCGCCGGGCAGGATGGTGACGTTCAGCCCTTCTTCATCATAAAATCCCTGATCAAGTGCTACATAATAGCCCGCGAACTGGGATTGCGTGACCCATTGCAGCTGCAATGCCACGTCATTGTCTTGCGCCTGGGCCGCGCCGCCCAGACCGGCAGCAATGGCCGCCGCGATCATCGTCTTCTTCATTATGTTGACCTCCTAGTCAGTGTGATGCCCTCTTGGCGGAGCTTGTTATTTGCGTTGCGACGGGTGCCAGAATGTCACCCGCCCCTCGATCCATGCGACAGCACCATAAAGCGTGCTGCCCGCAATCGCTGCGACGACAATCTCGGCCCAGACCATATCAAGCGCAAGCCGCCCGACCGATGTCGATATCCGAAAGCCCATCCCGACCGTGGGAGAGCCGAAAAATTCAGCAACAATCGCCCCGATCAGCGCCAAAGTCGTCGCAATTTTCAGCCCGTTGAAGATGAACGGCATGGCCGCAGGCAGGCGCAGTTTGAAAAGTGTTTGCCAATAGCCCGCGCCATAGGTCCGCATCAGATCGCGCTGCATTGCGGATGTATCGCGCAGGCCGGCGACGATATTCACAAGGATCGGGAAAAACACCATGACGGCGACCACCGCCGCCTTGGACTGCCAGTCACTGCCCAGCCATTTCACAAAAATCGGCGCGATACCGACGATCGGCAGTGCCGCCATGAACCCGCCCACCGGCAGGATGCCGCGCGTCAGGAAATCGGACCTGTCCGCGAGGATCGCAACGGCAAAAGCACAGATCATGCCGATGACATAGCCGGTCATCGCGCCTTTGATAATCGTCTGCTCGAAATCCGCCCATAGCATAGGAAGCGAGCTGCCGAACCTGTCGGCAATGGCGGTCGGTGCGGGCAGAATGATCGGGCTGATCCCAAGCATCCGCACCAGCATTTCCCACATGATTAACAGCGTCAGCCCAAAGATCGCAGGCACCAGCAACCGCACCATGCGGCTTTGTGCGAGGCGGCTTGCTGCCAGCCGCGCGTTGATGAACCAGCCGACACCCCAGATCGCCAAAACACTGATGATTGCCATATTCATGCCTGCACCATCCCCATCCGGCGCAGGGTCAGCCGTTCCATCGCGGTGAATATACCCACCAGCGCTGCCGCCGTGATAGCCGCCGCAAACAATGCTGCCCACGTGACAAGAGGTTGCCCGTATTGATCACCCACCAGCATTCGCGCCCCAAACCCGGCCCGCGCCCCTGTGGGCAGTTCCGCGACAATGGCGCCGACAAGGGCCGCCGATATCCCGATTTTGAAGGACGCAAACAGATACGGCACCGACGCTGGCAGACGCAGTTTCCAGAACGCCTGCGCCGAACTTGCGTAATAGGTGCGCAACAGATCCATCTGCATCGCATCGGGACTGCGCAATCCCTTCACCATGCCAACGACAACGGGAAAGAAAGACAGATAGGCGCTGATCACCGCTTTCGGCAGCAGGCCTTGTATCCCGATTGACCCCATCATCACGATGATCATCGGGGCCAGCGCCAGAATCGGAATGGTCTGGCTGGCAATTGCCCAAGGCATCACGCTCATATCCATGGCGCGGTTATGCACGATCCCGACCGCCAGCAGGATGCCCAAGGTCGTTCCAATGGCAAACCCCAGCAAGGTTGCCGATAGCGTCACCCAACCATGATACACCAGCGACTGGCGCGAGGTGACATTGCGCAGCGCGATTGTGTCCCACATCTCGCCCGCGACCTGATGCGGCGACGGCAGACGCGGTCGATCCAGCCCATAGGTCAGCGGGATCAGTTCGGGGTTGGCGAAACTTAGCGCCAACCCT
>PUNR01000154.1 GCA_003551805.1 Loktanella sp. | reverse complement strand
CTTTGGTGGAAGACGCGCTGCGCCATCCCTGCGTCAATCTGGGCTGCGTGAATGGCGGGATTGACGCATTTGTCAACGATCCGCAAATCATGGATATCTGCAGGGCCGCTGATACCACGATCGTACAGATCATGGGGGCCAACAACCTGTCGAACCGCTTTTATTCGGTGCATCCTCGCCGCAACGACAGGTTTCTGCGAGCATCCACAATCCTGCACGCCATCTATGCAGAGGTTGATTTTTCGGAGTTCTCTTTCACGCGACATCTGCTGTGTCACCTTTTTGAAATGTCGGCGGAACGGTTTGATATCGTCGTGCATGAATTGCGTCAGGCATGGGTCGCCCGCATGCAAAGCATGCTGGGCCAGATCGGGCCGCAATCGGTGCTTTTGTGGTTTTCGGCTGATCCATTGAATAACGCAGGCTGGTCTGCCCAACCAAAGCACTTGCAGGCCGACCCTTTATTCATCACGGCTGCTATGGTCGACAAACTCCGACCCTTGGTGCGGTCGGTGATTGCGGTCCAACCGTCCCAAGCCGCGTTGGCACAGGGGACAGATGGCATGTGTTTTCCAGTGTCACAACAAGATGCAGCAGCGCAAATGCTTGGCGTCCGGTGCCATGAAGAAGCTGCTGCCGCCGTGGTCCATGCCTTGCGCAAGGGGTGACAGGGCCGGCAGCCAGATGGATGGCGTCGCTGTGTAACCTTGCAAACGCAAAAGGGGCCAGCATGACGCTGACCCCCCTTCGTCTTCATGTTTGCTGGATCACAGCTTGCCGGTCAGTTCCGGCAAAGCGTCAAACAGGTCTGCAACCAAGCCGAAATCAGCGACCTGAAAGATCGGCGCTTCTTCGTCTTTGTTGATCGCAACGATAATCTTGCTGTCTTTCATGCCCGCCAAATGCTGGATCGCGCCGGAAATACCGACTGCAACGTAAAGATCGGGTGCCACGACTTTGCCAGTCTGACCAACCTGCCAGTCATTCGGCGCATAGCCGCTGTCCACGGCCGCACGCGACGCGCCAACGGCTGCACCCAGCTTGTCTGCCAACTTTTCGATCAGCGCAAAGTCCGATTCGGACCCGACACCGCGCCCGCCAGACACGACAACGCCTGCCGATGTCAGCTCTGGCCGGTCAGAAGCTGCGACCTTGTCTTCGACCCATTCGGACAGGCCGGGGTTGCCAGCGGCGTCGATGCTTTCGACCGCGGCAGACCCGCCCATACCAGCAGCGTCGAAACCGGCGGTGCGGATCGTCATCACCTTGGTCGCATCAGCGGATTTCACAGTTTGGATCGCATTGCCCGCGTAGATCGGGCGCTCGAAAGTGTCGGCATCGACGATCCCGGTCACTTCGGAAATCACCATGACGTCCAGCAGCGCCGCAACCCGCGGCATCACGTTTTTTGCATCGGTCGTGCCGGGGGCCGCGATGTGGGTATAATCGCCAGCAAGCGACACGATCAGGTCGGCGGTCGGTTCCGCCAGACGGTGGCCAAGTGCGGGATCTTCGGCACAGAGCACGCGCGCGACGCCGTCGATCTTCGCGGCTTCGTCAGCGGCAGCTTTTGCAGAAGCCCCTGCGCACAGCACGGTCACGTCACCCAAGGTTTTCACGGCCATCACGGCCTTTGCAGTCGCATCGACAGCCAAGGCGCCATCGGTCACTTCACCAATCAACAGAACAGCCATCACACAGCCCCCGCTTCTTTGAGTTTCTCGACCAGTTCATCCACCGATTTCACGATGATACCTGCCTTGCGCGTGCCGGGCTCGACGGTTTTCACAACGCTCAGGCGCGGGGTGATGTCGACGCCGTAATCGGCAGGTGTCTTTTCATCCAACGGCTTTTTCTTGGCCTTCATGATGTTCGGCAAAGATGCGTAGCGCGGTTCGTTCAGGCGCAGATCGACGCTGATGATGGTTGGCATCTTGACCTTGATGGTCTGCAAGCCGCCGTCAACTTCACGCGTAACTGTCGCATGATCGCCGTCGATATTCACTTCGGAGGCAAATGTCGCCTGCGACCAACCCAAAAGCGCCGATAGCATCTGTCCGGTGGCGTTCATGTCGTTGTCGATTGCCTGTTTGCCACAAATCACCAAGCCGGGGTTTTCTTCTTTCACTACGGCCGCAAGGATTTTGGCAACGGCCAAAGGTTCAATGTCCTGATGCACGTCATCGGTGGCAATGACCAGAATGGCACGGTCGGCACCCATGGCCAAAGCGGTGCGCAGAGTTTCCTGCGATTGCTTGACGCCGATCGAAACCGCGACAACCTCTTCGACTTTTCCGGCCTCACGCAGGCGGATAGCCTCTTCGACGGCGATTTCGTCGAAAGGGTTCATGGACATTTTGACATTGGCAAGATCGACACCGGAACCATCCGCTTTGACGCGGACCTTCACGTTATAGTCGATCACGCGCTTGACAGGTACGAGCACCTTCATCTGCGTTTCTCCCATAGAAATTGATCATTCGGTCTGGTGATGTTGTTAGCGGGTACAGCCCGCCAACAATAGTGCAAAATCGACGCGCGATCGGTCAGGGACGCCACGTTCTTGACGCGCACGTCAAGTAAGGTGGGTTTAAACCCACCCTACGTTACCGGTTTGCACCCGGAATCCACAGAACATCGGCCCGCCCGTCGTCGTTGGCGATGCGAGATGCCTGAAAAAACCAGTCCGACAAACGGTTAAGGTATTTTTTCGCCGCAGGATTTACCGCCTCTGCACCCGCCAATTCGACTGTCAGCCGTTCGGCGCGCCGCGATACTGTGCGGCACAGGTGCAGATGCGCAGCCAACGCCGACCCGCCGGGCAGCACAAAGCTGCGCAAAGGTTCGACCTTTGCCGTCATCGCGTCGATCTGGGATTCCAGCCGTGCCACCTGTGCATCGCTCATACGCAGCACGGAATAGCCGGCCTCGCCGTCTTTTTCCATGTCAGGGCGGCAAAGGTCTGCGCCCAAATCGAACAGGTCGTTCTGGATCATCGCCAGATGTGCGTCCATCTCGCCCGTGGCATGCAGCCGCGCCATGCCGACCGTCGCATTCGTTTCATCCACCGTGCCATAGGCGTTCACCCGAAGCGCATATTTCGCCACGCGGTCACCATTGCCCAGCGCGGTTTCGCCCGTATCGCCAGTTTTTGTATAGATCTTGTTCAGCACTACCATGTGGTCAGCCCCCTTGCTGGCGCAAATAAACGAAAAGCACGATCAGGATGACGGCCACGAATTGAACGCCGATCCGCCAGCGCATGATCTTGTTGGCGTTCTTGCGATAAAATTCGCCACCCTTGCCGAATGAACCGATCCCAAGCATCAAAATGCCCAAAACCAGCAGTACTGCCACAGCTACCAGCCAGAAAAGAGGGTCATTGGCCATATTCGTCATCCTTTAATCGTGTCCCCGCGAACTAGCGCCGGATATCGTGATAGCAAACCCCTATCCACGCAGCAGCACCGCATCAAGCAACCGCGTTGGCAGCACCCGCCGCATCACCCCCGCCAGATATGTCGGCCGCGTAATGTAATAGCGTGGTTTTGGGCGGGGCGATGTCAACGCGTGCAGCAGTTTCTCAGTTACCGCGCTCGCTGGCAGTTCAAACCTGTCCGGCCCGCCGTCGGTGTAAAGCCGTGAAAGCAAGCTGGCATATTCATCCGCGCGCGCTGACGACTTCCAGTCAATCCAGCGTTCAAAATGTGGGATCGCGTTTTTGCGGATATCAGATGTAATCGGCCCCGGTT
>PUNR01000416.1 GCA_003551805.1 Loktanella sp. | reverse complement strand
GCAACAACCGCAATCACACCAGAGGCGCCTATCATCTGCTCTGCGCCGATATAGGCCAGATAGGGCAGGGCGACGGAAATCGAAATTTGCGCAAGCTCGAACCGCCCGAACCATGACATCAGCATGACCGCTGCCCGTGCGGCAAGCCAGCCAGTCAGCGCACCGCCAAAGATCAGCAGCGGGAACTGCGCCAGTGCATTGCCCAGATCCGGGTCAGGCACGCCCAGCATCACAAAACCCATGAACAACCCGAACAGCGCAATCGCGGCGGCGTCATTCAGCAGGCTTTCGCCTTCGATGATCCGCGTCAGGCGCTGTGGCGCGGAAATCGATCGAAAGATCGACACGACCGCCGAAGGGTCGGTTGTTGACACGATCGCGCCCACCAGCAGACAGGCTGCCAGTGGCAAGGCGCTGACCCATGACAGGGCATAACCGACACTGAAGGTCGCCACGACCACGGCAACCACCGCCAGCACAAGGATGGGCACCCAGTCATCCAGCATCCGCCGCAGGTTCATGCCCAATGTTGCCTGAAACAGCAACGTCGGCAGGAAGACGTAAAGAAACACATTCGACCGGATCGGCAGGCCCAGAATCGCCTCGGCCATCGGGTTCAATGCATTGGTCAGATCGGTGCGCAGAAAGAACAAAGCTGCGGTCGCAATCGCCATACCCAAGATGGCCAAAATCACCGTGTAAGGGACACGCAGACGGTCGGCCAAAGGCTCTGCAATGCCGATAACCAGAAAAAGCGACGAAATGATTGTCGTGACCAGAATGATGTCCATGCATTTGAAATATCACATGGTCAGGGAAATGCATGGCCAAAGCGCTGCGTTGCAGCGCGTCTTTTTGAAAATTATTTGTAATTTTCGCGTCTGTCGCCGAAAGTGCGCACCCGCTTGCGCCACGCGCGGTAGCTACCGGGGGCCAGTTCGGCGCGCATCAGCGACTTGACCTGATCCGGCGACAGCCCGTGCAGGTCACGTATTTGGGTGAAACTGGTGTGATCCGACAGCGCCATTTCGATGATTTCACTGATCGTAGCGGGGTCAAGGGGGGCGGGTCTGGCAGTCATAAGAACCTTGCCAGCACCACAGCCGCCAAAACGATATGCGCCAGCGTGATCGCGACGCTGAAACCGTGCAGCGCCTTAAAGCGGCCTTTGGCACCGGTGTCGGTGGCCGTATTGATTGCGGGCATCAGGATTTGTCTTGCCGGAATGGTCGTTGCGGCGATGACGGCCAGTATGACCGCGCCAATGGTATCGTGTAGCGCCAAAAAACCTGCCGCCACGCCAGATGCCCCGATCACGAACAGATAGAAATGCGGAAATGCCTGTCGCAAGGCGCCACTGGCGACCGGTCCGGGCAAGGCGGAAAACATGAATGCTGCAAACCCGAAGGAATAAAGCACCATCCCGCCAAACAGCAGGGCCGTTGCCAAAAGTGCGATGGTCAGTGTCATACGGTCTCCGGTTTGCGGGCATGGCCCATGTAAAGGATCGCAGTCAAAGGCAGCGGACCAAACGTCAGGTCAAACCGTGCGTTGATCCCGCGTGGTCCCAGCCCTGTAAACCGGCCGGGTTCCAGCCCTGCCACCCGCATCGCACTGCGCAATTCGCGCGGTTTTATGAACATGGCAGGGTCATGTGTGCCGCGCGGTAAAAGCCGCAGAATATCCTCGGCCACGGTAATCGTGGCGAGCCGTGCAATCGGGTTGCGGTTGATGGTGTCGAACAGGAACAACCCGCCCGGACGCAGGCAGCGCGCGACCTCTTGCAGGACCTTTTGCAGGTCGGTCACGTGTTCCAGCACATCGACACAAACCACCGCATCGAAACTGGCGTTGTCATAAGGCAGGGCCTCGCCCACGCCGACATCATAGCCGATCCGCAATCCTTCGGCCTTGGCATGCTGGCGGGCAGCGCTGATTGCGTCTGACGCAGGGTCGATCCCTGTGACATTGGCGCCGCGCTTGGCCATCGCCTCGGCCATGAAGCCACCGGCGCAACCCAGATCAAGAACGTCCTTGCCTTGCCAGTCAATCAAGCGGTCAAAATGCTTTAGCCGCCCCGGTACAAGGTTTTTCAATGTCCGCACCCAGCGGATATCATCGGACCACCATTGATCGGCATAGGTGTCATAGATCGTCAGATCATTGCGCATTTGTTTGGTCCTTTTTCCATCGCGGCAGCGCGTAAGGCACTTGCGCTCTGTAGCGTGCGAAATCCGCGCCATAGCGTTGCGCGAACCGTTTTTCCTTCATCCGCGGGGCAAGCAGGCAATAGGCGGTGTAGCTGATGGCAAGCAGCAGTTGATCCGGCGTCCAGACCGGCACTGTCCACAGCGTCAGCGCAAAGGCCACATAGATCGGCTGACGGATCAGCGCGAACAGCCCGCGCGTCGGCATGTCGGGAAACACTGGCCTGATCCGCGCCAGCAGCGACATCCAGCCAAGCGCGCCTGACTGCACCTCTGCACCGGCATCGAAGCTGGCCTTGATGAGCAACAGCCAGCTGGCGGTATAGGCCGCGCTGATGACCCAGAAGAGCGCGCCCTCGGCCCGCCACCACACAATGCCCGACGGTGTCCAAAGCGCAAACAGCGCCAAAAGCTGCGCCGAAGCGATAACGGCATAAGTCGTCGTCGCCAGCGTTGCCCCGTGCGGGCCGGGGATCAGGCGGGCCAATATTCTGCCGCCGCGACCTGTCAGAAAAAACGAATGCGCCAGCGGGAATTGCACGATCAAGGCGATGTTGGCGGCGGCGGCCCAAGGCCATGGGACGGTGCCGAAACTTTCGCTTAGTCCAAAGAACATCGCGACGATCATCGCCAGAACGGCAGCGGCGAAAAGCAGATGACAGATCAGCCCCAGTGCAAGGGCCAGCGCAATCCGCCCCGCCCCTGCGGGCGGACGCAGGGCGGCGCTGATCAGCGCGACCAGCCGTGCAATGCGTGGGTCAGCCAGCATGTTGCGCCAATAGATCATCGGCCATGGCCGTGCCACTGGTCCACGCATCCTCGACCAGCGGTCCAAGGCACCAGTCGCCGCCCAGATAAAGCGTCGCATCATCACTGCGCAGAAAAGGCTGCCCCAGCGCCCGAGTAACCTGCGCATAGCGCCAGCGATGGGCACTAGCATAGCTGACCTGACCGTGGGTCGCGCCCAGCCGGTCCAGCAGCAGCGGCAGCATCAGATCCGCAATCGCATCCTTGTCGCGTTCCAGATGTGTCGCGCTGAACGCGTGGCTCGCCTGTGCGACCCATGCCGTTGCCCCCTGCGGGCGGGACGGCTTGCTGCTGTCCTGCGCGATCCATGCAAGGTCGGCATCGGGGTCGCGCATCGTGGTAAAGGGCGCAGGCCCGTCAATCGCCGCCATCAGCGTCAGGTTCGGCGCATAGGCCACATTTCCTAAGCTGGCGGCTAGCGGATGGTCCGCGCCGATGATCGCGGACATCTGTGGCGCAGGCACGGTGACAATCACATGGGACGCATCCAGCATCTGATCCCCGACCTGCACCTGCCAGCCTGCGCCTTGCCGCATCAGTGCCGTCACTAACGCGTCTTGCCGCACCACCAGACCTGCGCCCAGACCTTTGGCCAGCGCCGACATGCCCGGTGTGCCGACAATCTTGTCCTGCCATCCGGCAACATGACCGGTGCCAGCCAGATAATCCAGCACAGCGGCAAAGGCGTCCCCCTTGGGGCTGACATATTGTGCGCCATGGTCAAAATGCAGGCCCGCCG
>PUNR01000109.1 GCA_003551805.1 Loktanella sp. | reverse complement strand
TATGACACTGGCTGCCGCACCCGAGGCATGGCAGGGTGCGATGTCTGCGGGTCTACTTGGCATGGGCACGGTTGTTGCAGGATCGACGGAAGTCGCAGGGCGTTTTCTGGAGGAGATTCGCGTCGCAGCTGACAAGGATGGCAAAGGCGACGAAGCGGCGGTGATCGAAGCGCTGGAAGCCTTGAAAGCCCGCCGCGCCAAAGTGCCGGGTTTAGGCCACCCGCAGCATTCCGAAGGTGATCCGCGCGCGCTGCGCCTGATGGAATTGTGCGACGAACATGAGGTATCCGGCCGCTATGTCGGTATCCTGCGCCTGCTGGGTGAACATGCGCCGAAAATCATCAACCGCCCGCTGCCTGTGAATGTCTCTGGCGCGATCCCTGCCGTCATCCTTGACGCAGGCTGGCCGGTCGATGCGCTGAAAGCCGTGCCACTGGTCGCCCGCGCCGGCGGTCTGGCCGCGCATCTGCTGGAAGAATCGCGCCGGTCCATCGGGTTTATCCTGTCCCACAACGCCGATCTTGCCATTTCCTACGATGGCAAAGACGCACAGAAAGGCTGATCCTATGGTCAAGATCCTGAAGAATATCCGCGTTGTTGAAATGGGTACCTATATCACAGGCCCTGCGGCGGCGATGCATCTGGCCGACCTTGGCGCTGATGTGATCAAGGTGGAACGGCCAGAAACGGGCGATCCGTTTCGCGCGTTCAAGGGTGGGCTTTATAGCCCGCACTACCAGACCTATAACCGCAACAAGCGGTCCATCGCGCTGGATACGCGCAAGGCGGATGATCTGGCGGTATTCGAGGATCTGATCGCAACCGCCGATGTGTTCATCCAGAACTTCCGGCCCGGTGTCGCTGAAAAACTCGGTGCGGGCGAGGCTGACCTGCGCAAAATCCGCCCTGATCTGATCTATTGCGCGATTTCGGGTTTCGGCACATCAGGTCCCGCGCGCGATCGTCCGGCCTATGACACGGTGGCACAGGCGGCGTCCGGCTTCTTGCGGCTGGTCACGCCACCGACCAACCCCCGCGTCATTGGGCCAGCTTTGGCCGACGCGATGACCGGCCAATATGCGGCGATGGGAATCATGGCCGCACTGATCGAACGCGGCAGCACCGGAACTGGTCGCCGCCTCGATATTTCGATGCTAGAGGCAATGTGCCATTTCAACCTCGACAGCTTTACGCACTACTACAGCGTGGGCGAGGTGATGGGGCCATTGTCGCGCCCGGTGGTGTCGCAAAGCTATACTTTTGAATGCAGTGACGGCAAATGGATTGCCTTCCACATGTCATCGCCCACCAAATTCTGGGAAGGGATGCTGCGCGCAACCGGACAGGAACAATTGCTGGATGATCCCCGCTTTTCCGAACGGTTAGAGCGGATCAAACATCAGGATGATCTGATAGACATCCTTGCACCCGTCTTCAAGACCCGGACGCGTGATGAATGGTGCGAACGGTTCGAGGCGGAAGAGGTCCCCTATTCCCCCGCCTATGATGCCGACGAAGCATTGGAAGACCCGCAAGCGCAGCATTTGCAAATCGCTGTCTCTGCCGACCATGCAGAGATGGGCAAATTCACCACCGTGCGCGCACCCTACAATTTCGACGGCACACCGGAACTGGGGGTCATGGCACCACCGACGCTGGACGAACATGGTGCCGCGATCCGCGACGAACTGGCCAAACGCAAGGCTGGCTGACAAACCGGCCTGCCGGGAGGGCAGGTCATCCATTTCCAAGGGAGGAATATCATGAAACACCTACGCACCACGGCGATTGCCGCAATTCTGGCACTGCCATCCTTTGCCGCAGCGCAGGAAACCATCTCGCTGACTGTCGCATCCAGCCACCCCACCACGATCCCGTGGGTCGGGATGATCCAGACCCATTTCATGGCTGAAACAGATCGCATTCTGGCGGAAGAAGGTAATTATGAAATTTCATGGGACGAGGCGTTCGGCGGCACGCTTTACCGCGCCAATGCCACGCTGACCTCGGTCGAGGAAGGGATCACCGATATCGGCTGGGTCTTCTCTTACCTTGAAGGCGCGAAAATGCCGTTGTCGCAGGTCACTGCCTATACGCCATTCGCCACCAGCAATGTGCCGGTGCAGTTGAGTGTGATGCGTGAACTGTTCAACGAAAACGAAGCGTTCCGCAACGAGTGGGAACAATACAATATCGTCATGCTTGGGATGACAGCATCTGACAGCTATGACCTTTACACCAAGACGCCAGTTGCATCCCTTGCAGACCTGAACGGCATGCGCATTTCCGCCCCCGGCGTGTTGGGCACATGGCTGCGGGGCACAGGGGCAAGCGCTGTCGATGGTGCGCTGACCACGTTCTACACTGATATACAGACAGGCGTTTCGGATGGCGTGTTGTCGCTGGCCCTGGGTGCCTTGCCGACGCGGATTTACGAGGTCGCACCTTACGTGACCCGCGTGCAGATGGGCACTGTGTTTTCGGGTGGTGTCGCGATCAATCGTGACGTCTGGGAAACACTGCCGGAAGAAGTGCAGCAAGCGATGCTGGAAGCAGGTGCCTATTATTCCGAAGCCCATGCGCAAGACATGATGGACCGTCCCGAAGTTGCGATGGAACAAATCGCCACTTTGGGTGCCGAACAAAGCACGCCGGTCACGATTGTCGAAATGGACCCGTCCGAGCGTCAGGCATGGGTCGATGCACTGCCAAATCTGGCCGGTGAATGGGCGGCTGAAAATGATGGTCGTGGCCTGCCTGCGGCTGAATTCCTTGCCGCCTATATGGACGGTCTGCGCGCAGGTGGTGAAGCACCCGCACGCGACTGGTCGGCAGAATGATCCGCCAAAATGGCTGAACATCAACAAAAGGCGCGCCCTGAGACCGGGGCGCGCAATCCTTTGGTCCAGCGTGCTTGGGGCGCGCTGGTTGACGGTCTGGGCGCAGTCGGGTCGCTGTTGATCGTGGCGCTGATGCTGGTGATCTGCGCCGATGTGCTGTCGCGCAATATTATGGGATCATCGCTGCCATTGGTGTCGGAACTGGGTGCGCTGATGGTCGTAATGATCGTCTATCTGCAACTGGCGACTACGATCCGGCACAACCGGTTGGCGCGGGCGGACATCTTTTATTCTGGTTTTCGGGAAAAGCACCCCCGCAAGGGTGCTGCGCTTGGCGCTTTGTTCGATCTGGCGGGCGTCTGGATGATTGGTGTCATGGCACTGGCCACGCTCGATATGCTGACACGCGATATCGGGGCGAACCAGTTCATAGGCATCACCGGTGTGATGACCCTGCCCACATGGCCGTTCCGTGCGGCAATTCTGGCAGGCATGGCAATTGGCGGGCTGCAATTCATCTTTCAACTGCTGGGTGCGCTGCGGATCGTGATACAAGGACCACAACATGACCGGGCTTGAAATCGGGCTACTTGCCATCGCCCTGCTGATCGGGTTGATCGTTCTTGGAATGCCCATCGCTATCGGTATGTTGATCGTATCCTTCGGCGGGGTCAGCCTGCTGCGCAGCGATACTGTCGCGATGCGGATGGCAGGTGCCGTCGCTAATGATGCGTTGCGCGAATACCTTTATGCTGTCGTGCCGCTTTTCGTGCTGATGGGTCTGCTGGTGACGATATCAGGCGTCGGCAAGGATACGTTCGACGTGTTCCAACACCTGATGCGGCGGGTCCGTGCGGGGCTGGGTGTGGCGACGGTGTTTGCCAATGCTGTCTTTGCGTCGATCACGGGGGTGTCC
>PUNR01000428.1 GCA_003551805.1 Loktanella sp. | reverse complement strand
GGCCATTCTCGGACAGGGGCGGTTGATAGATCAGCAAACAGGTCGATGCCGCGTCTCCGCGCCCGACCCGGCCCCGCAGCTGGTGCAATTGCGCTAGGCCGAAACTTTCGGCACCTTCAATCATCATGATCGATGCATTGGGCACATTCACCCCCACTTCGATCACGGTTGTGGCGACAAGAACACGTGTTTCGCCACGAACGAAACGCGCCATCGCCGCATCTTTTTCGGCGACAGGCATCTGGCCGTGAACCAGCCCGACGACATCATCACCCAAAGCGGCGCGCAAACGTTTGAATCGTTCTTCAGCGGCGGTCATCGCAACGACCTCGCTTTCTTCGACCAGCGGGCAGACCCAATAGGCCTGCCGCCCGTCGGCAACCGCTGCACGCAGCTTGGCGACCACCTCGTCCATCCGCGCGGCAGACACCAGTGCCGTCTGCACCGGTTTGCGGCCGGGCGGTTTTTCATCAAGGACAGATACATCCATATCGCCGTACTGCGCCAATGCCAGCGAACGTGGGATCGGTGTCGCGGTCATCACCAGCACATCGACCGCACGGCCTTTGGCGCCCAATTCCATCCGTTGGGCCACGCCGAAACGGTGCTGTTCGTCGATCACGGCCAACCTAAGATCATGGAAATGAACGTCTTTTTGGAATACGGCATGGGTGCCGACCAAAAGATCAATCTGACCCGCGACCAAGGCGGCCATCTTTGCAGCACGATCGGCACCTTTGTCGCGGCCCGTCAGCACCTCTAACCGGACCCCGGCGGCGGCGGCCAAAGGTTCCAGCCCCGCGTAATGCTGGCGCGCAAGAATTTCGGTGGGCGCCATCATCACGCCCTGCCCGCCTGCCTCGACCACTTGCAACAAGGCCATCATCGCAACCAGCGTTTTGCCGGACCCGACATCGCCTTGCAGCAGCCGGTTCATCCGCAAAGGTGCGGCCAGATCGGCACTGATCTCGGCAATCGCGCGGGTCTGCGCGCCGGTGGGCGCATAGGGAAGATCTGACAGCACGCGCGCCTGCAACGCGCCAGTGCCGACTGACGCCACACCTTTCATACGCCGCGCCTTCGCCCGCGCCAAAGCCAGCGTAATCTGATGCGCCATCAATTCGTCATAGGCCAGCCGCGCGCGGGCCGGATGGTGCGGCGAAAGATCGGTCGATGATTGCGGGTTATGCGCCAGATGCAGCGCATCCACCCAATCTGGCCAGTTTTCGCGCACCTTTTGCGCAGGATCAATCCATTCAGGCAATTCGGGCAACAAGGCCAAGGCAGACCGCGTGGCTTTCCACATCGTCTTTTGCGTAATCCCGTGATGCAGCGGATAGACCGGTTCAAAGGCAGGGATCGCTTCGGCCTCTGCGGCAGGCAGCACGTGGTCGGGATGTACGATCTGTGCAATCCCGTCAAAAAGTTCCAGTTTGCCCGACACAACCCGCCGTTGGCCCGTTGGCAGCAGTTTCTGCAGGTAATCCCCACGAGGGTGGAAGAAAACCAACTGAAACGACGTATCCGCATCATCCACCGTAATGCGGTACGGTTTACCTTTAATTTTGGGCGGCATGTGCTGGCCCACCGTCACCTCGACCGTGACGATGCAAGGCGCGATCACCTCGCGGATACTGGCGCGGCGACGGCGGTCGACACCGGATACCGGCAGCGTCAACAACAGATCGGCGGGTTTGGCGATACCGGCATCAAGCATGATCTGCGCCGTTTTGGCACCGACGCCGTCCAATTGCGTCAGCGCGCCAAATAGGGGGAACAGCGGCTCTGGCCGGCCGGTCATTGGTTTGCAATCAGCGCAAGCCAGCCGTCCTCGTCCATGGTGCGGATGCCTAGCGCTTCGGCCTTGGCCGCCTTGGACCCGGCACCGGGGCCTGCGACCAGAATATCGGTCTTGGCGCTGACAGATCCTGCGACTTTTGCGCCCAAAGATTCAGCGCGCGCCTTGGCCTCTGCCCTTGTCATTTTTTCCAGCGTGCCGGTGAATACAATTGTCAGGCCGGAAACCGGGCTGTCGCTGGCGACCTTGGCGGCATCCTGCACGTCAAGTTCGGCGACCAAAGCGTCGATCGACCGCGCCTCTGCCGGGTTTTGCAGCGTGGTAATCAACGATGTCGCCATCACAGCACCCACCCCGTCGATACTGACAAGGTCGTCCCAGGCTGTGCCGCTGCCGACTTCCGCCGCGGCCATCGCTGCGGCGAACCCGGCCCATGACCCATAATGATTGGCCAGAAGCGCGGCAGAGCTTTCGCCAACATGGCGGATGCCCAGACCATAGATCAGCCTGTGCAGGGCGATTTCGCGTTTGTCATCAATCGCAGCAAACAGGTTATCGGCGCTTTTCGCACCCCACCCTTCACGGTTTTTCAACTGCTGAAGGCCTTGGCCGTAACGCGCACGCAACTGAAAGATATCGGCCGGCGTCTTGATCCAGCCGTCGGTGTAGAATTGTTCGACCTGTTTTGCCCCCAGCCCTTCGATGTCGAACGCCGCACGAGACACAAAATGTTTTAGCCTTTCAACAGCTTGCGCGGGACAAATCAAACCACCCGTGCAGCGGCGCACGGCGTCGCCATCTTCACGAATGGCAGGTGATCCGCATTCGGGGCACGTATCAGGGAATACATAAGGAATGGCATCCGCAGGCCTGCGCGCAAGATCCACGTCCTTGATCTTGGGGATCACGTCACCGGCGCGAAACACCTGCACAAAATCGCCGACCCTGATATCGCGCCCATCGCGGATCGGCAGGCCATCACCACCGCGCCCAATGATGTAATCTTCATTATGCAAAGTCGCGTTGGACACCATGACACCGCCCACATTGACCGGCACCAACCGCGCGACAGGCGACAAAGCCCCGGTGCGCCCGACCTGTATGTCGATCGCGACAAGCGTGGTCCAGGCCAGTTCGGCCGGAAATTTATGCGCAATCGCCCAGCGGGGCGTGGTCGACCGAAAGCCAAGCCGTTGCTGCAATCCCAGATCATCAACCTTATAAACTACGCCATCGATGTCATAGCCAAGCGTGGCGCGCTGCGCCTCGATCAATCGATAATGCGCGATCATTGCCGTGGGTGTATCGCAGGTCACAGTCAGCGGATTGGTGGCAAAGCCCAACGATTTCAACTGCGCAATCGCTGCCGATTGCGTCGGCGCCAGCGGTTCTGACACCTCGCCCCATGCATAGGCAAAAAAACGCAAAGGTCGCGCTGCGGTGATCTGCGCATCAAGCTGGCGCAACGATCCCGCAGCCGCATTGCGCGGGTTGGCAAATGTCTTGGCCCCTTTTTCAGCCTGCCTTGTGTTCAGCGCCGCGAAATCATCATGGCTCATGTAGACTTCGCCGCGCACTTCCAGCACCGCAGGTGCATCCGGCAGGCTTTGCGGTATGTCGGTGATCGTGCGCGCGTTGGCTGTGACGTTTTCCCCGACAGCGCCGTCGCCGCGCGTCGCGGCCTGTACCAATTGCCCGTTTTCATAACGCAACGATAGCGACAGCCCGTCAATCTTGGGCTCTGCCGTATAGCGCAGCGGTTGATCTGTGCTGACCCCAAGGTATTTGCGCACGCGCTGGTCAAAATCTGCAACATCTTCGTCGCTGAATGCATTGCCCAGCGACAGCATCCGCACCGCATGTTGTACCTTGCCGAACCCATCCGCCACTGGCGCGCCGATCTGTTCACTGGCGCTGTCTGCCCGTTTCAGGGCGGGAAATCTTGCCTCGATCGCGGCGTTGCG
>PUNR01000071.1 GCA_003551805.1 Loktanella sp. | reverse complement strand
CAACAGGCCCGCCAAAAGCAGCCAGCAACCCCGCAGCCAGCGGATGGTCTGGCACCCGTACAGCAATTGTGTCCAGACCCGCCGTGACCAGTTTTGATATCCCCGCCCCCGCACGCAACGGCAGTACCAGCGTCAGGGCACCAGGCCAGAACGCTGCGGCAAGACGCAATGCGTCTTCGTTGAAATCGCAAATCTGTTGTGCGGCATTCAAGCTGGGCAGATGCACGATCAGCGGGTTGAAACTCGGGCGGCCTTTGGCAGCAAATATGCCTGCGACAGCACTGTCGTTGCGCGCATCGGCCCCAAGGCCATAGACTGTCTCTGTGGGAAAGGACACCAGACCACCCTGCGTCAGTATTTCAGCGGCGCGGGTCAGCCCGGTTGAATCCGGTTTCAGAAGGAGTGGCGTTTGCATGGTCATGACGTGGCGTTCAAGTTGAAGGGTGACGCGGTCTTGCTAACCTTGCCATTAAGCGACCTGCATAGCCATGACATCATTCATTGCCAAGCAGCCTATTTATGCGGAGTTTTACAAATGCCTTATCGTGCGCCCGTCAGCGATTTTCAGTTTCTTTTGGATCATGTCGTGGGTTTCGACGAGGTCGCAGGAACAGAACTTTTCGCCGAAGCCACCCCTGACATGACCAACGCGATCCTGACCGAGGCCGCAAAGATGTGCGAGGATATTCTATCCCCGCTGAACCACATCGGTGACAAACACCCCGCCCATCTCGAAAACGGCGTCGTGCGTACCCCCCCGGGTTTCGCTGATGGCTACCGCGCGATTGCCGATGGTGGCTGGATCGGGATGTCAGCGCGCGCCGAAAACGGCGGGCTGGGGCTGCCGATGACACTGACCACGACAGTGAACGAAATGATGTCGAGCGCCTGTCTGGCGCTGCAATTAAATCCGCTGATGTCCCAAGGCCAGATCGAGGCATTGGAACACCACGCCTCGGACGCGATTAAATCTGTCTACCTGCCGAAACTGATTTCGGGTGAATGGTGTGGCACGATGAACCTGACCGAACCGCAGGCAGGGTCCGATGTGGGCGCGTTGCGCACCAAGGCCGAACCCAACGGCGACGGGTCTTTTGCGATCACCGGGCAGAAAATCTATATCTCTTGGGCGGATAACGATTTCACCGATAACGTCTGCCATCTGGTGCTTGCCCGCCTGCCCGACGGCAAGCCCGGTACCAAAGGGATCAGCCTGTTCATGGTGCCCAAGATTATCCCCGATGCCGACGGCAATCTGGGCCAGCCCAACGATCTGCGCGTCGTCAGTCTGGAACACAAGATGGGCCTGCACGGGTCGCCCACTGCCGTGATGGAATATTCCGGTGCGACAGGCTGGCTGGTTGGCCCTGAACATGGCGGCATGGCTGCGATGTTCACGATGATGAACAACGCCCGTCTGGGCGTCGGCACGCAGGGGATCGGCGTCGCCGAACGCGCGCTGCAACATGCGCTGGCCTATGCTCAGGACCGCAAACAGGGCCGCGCGGAAGGCACCGGAGCGATCATCGAACACGCCGACGTACGCCGCATGCTGACCACGATGCGCGCGGATATCTATGCCGCCCGTGCGATTTCACTGATGAACGCGGTCGCGATTGATATGGCGACAGCGACGCATGATGACACGTGGACCGCACGCGCGGCATTTCTGACGCCGATCACCAAAGCCTTCGGCACCGATATCGGGGTCGAGGCCACCAATACCGGTGTGCAGATCCATGGCGGCATGGGCTTTATCGAGGAAACAGGCGCCGCCCAGTTTGTGCGCGATGTGCGCGTCAGCACCATTTACGAAGGCACCAACGGCATTCAGGCGATGGACCTTGTCGCACGCAAGCTGATGGATGGTGGCGATGCCGCGTTCCGCCTGCTTGACGATATCGTGCGCGGGGCAGAAGCAGCGAAGGCCACCCACCCCGATCTGGCCAACGCCGTCTGGGAAGCCGCCGAGACGCTGCGGGAAACCACCGAATGGCTGGTCAACCAGCAGGATCTGAACGACCGTTTCGCAGGCGCCGTGCCCTACTTGCGCGCCTTTGCGCGGGTGCTGGGCGGGCACGCCCATCTGGCCAGCGCCGTTGCGGGTGATGCAGGCCATCTGCGCCTTGCCACTTTCTATATCAAACGGATGCTGCCGGAACATGCGGCCCTTTTGGCCCATACCCGCGAAGGGGCTGCCGATCTGGCAGCGATCACCGCCGAAGATCTGGTCGCAGCCTGATGCCTGACGGTGTGACGGGGATCCGATACCCCTACCCCGACCCACCCTTGGCCGGACAGGCGACCCGCGTCGCAGACGGTATCTTGTGGATGCGATTGCCGCTGCCGATGGCGCTGGATCATGTGAATGTCTATGCGCTGGATGACGGCGATGGCTGGACGATCATCGATACCGGCTTTGCCAGTACAAAGACCAAGGCGATCTGGCAGGATTTGCTGGACGGCCCGCTGGCCGGCAAACCCGTCACCCGCGTGGTCGTCACCCATCACCACCCCGATCATGTCGGGCTGGCAGGCTGGTTTGTGGCGCAGAGCGCCGAACTATATATGCCGCGGACGGGTTGGCTGATGGCGCGGATGCTAACGCTCGATGTGCAGGACAGGCCCGCGCCAGAAACGATATTGTTTTACGAACGCGCTGGCATGGACGCTGACGAACTGGCACGGCGCAAGGCCGAGCGACCTTTCAACTTTGCCGATTGCGTTCACCCCCTGCCCCTGGGCTTTCAGCGTTTGCAGGATGGTCACACCATCCGGATGGGCGGACGCATCTGGGATATCCGCATGGGCAATGGCCATGCGCCGGAACATGCAACCTTCTGGTCACGCGATGATGCGGTAGTGCTTGGGGGCGACCAGCTTCTTCCCTCTATCAGCGCCAACCTTGGCGTCTACCCGACAGAACCCGACGCCGACCCTGTGGGCGACTGGATGGAAAGCTGCCAGCGGTTTCAACGCTTTGCGCAGCCCGACCATCTGGTGCTTGGCGGGCATAAACTGCCCTTTCGCGGCCTGCCGCTGCGTCTGACGCAGATGATCGACAACCATCACAACGCGCTGGACCGTCTGGTTGCACATCTGACCGAACCACGCGCTGCGGGCGACTGTTTCCTGCCGCTGTTCAAGCGCAATATCGGCCCCGCCGAATACGGCCTTGCACTGGTCGAGGCTGTGGCCCACCTGAACCACCTGCACCAGACCGGACGCGCCAGCCGCAGCTTGCGGGCCGATGGCGCCTATATGTTCAGTGCCGCGCCATAATCCGCGTGTGCAGCCGCTTGAGGATGCGGCTCGCCGTGGTTTCGCACAATGCGGGGATCACCGCATGGATCAATGCCGCCACTGATGCAACACCCAGCCAGAACGCAAACCCGAACGCAAAGCGCATATGCGCGAAGTAAGTTTCGTTCACGCTGGCAGGATGGTCCAGAAAGACCGTCGTGAACAGATTGCTGCGGGTGGTGTTTTGCGATGTCTCGGACATGGGAACCTCTGCTGTTGGTGTTTTTCCGACCCTAGCGCGCAGCCCATCAAAAACGGTCCCACATTTCGCTGCCATTTGTAGAACTATTGGGATATCATCAACCTTATGACCACTAAATTAGACGAAATAGACCGCCGCATCCTGACTTTACTGCAAAAAGACGCCAGCCTGTCAGTCGATGACATCAGCGCCACAGTGCATCTGTCCCGCAACGCCTGCTGGCGGCGGATCAAGGCGCTGGAGCAGGCGGGCGTCATT
>PUNR01000340.1 GCA_003551805.1 Loktanella sp. | reverse complement strand
CGGCCTGACAGGCCAGCAGCACATGCTTAACCAAATGCGTCTGGACATAATTGCAATGAAACCGGCTTGGCGCCTTGAGGGTCAGGCGCCCCCCTGCCCTACCGACACGCGCAAGGTTGCGTAACCAGCTGGCGTATTTATCCGGTGTCTCGGTGTACAGAATGGCCTGCGCCAGCGCCCATTCGGTCCCCGAACTGGTATCGGGTGGCGGCAATGTCCCCTTGATCGGCAAAGGCACCACTTCTGGTGTTTCCGGCTGGCCGGTCATGCGCAGGTCAAAGTCGGGGCCGACGTTGGACCAGTTCTCTTGGGTCATTTCCAGAATACGGTCGATGTTCAAGCCGTATTCCGTGACACGCCCGCGTGCGCCCTGCCGTTTGACGACCAGCCACCCCATCCCCCGCAGCTTTGCCATTTCGCGTTTCACCGTGCGTTCGTCCACTGTCCAAAGCCGGGCAATCTCGCGCTGGCCGACCGCCAGATCGTCGCGGGCCCAGTTGTAGCGCGCAGTGACCAAAGTAATCAGCCGCAGCACCAAACGCTGGTCATGTTTGCCCCGCGCCAAAGCGTAAGCGCCCAAGGCCGTGATGATATCATATTTTTGCGCTGCATCGCGTTGGCGCGCAGGTTTGACAATGTGCATGGCTGCCCTCTACTGCGCAGATGGCGCAGCTTTGCTATACCTCTTGGTCAGATCTCTTGGTGGATCATAAGGGACGGTGAAAAGCGACAACGCCTTTCCGTCCTGTTCCCTGATTTGCGTCCAAGAATGCGATTCTGTCAAGGGCCTGTTTCGACGGTGCCATCCAAACCCCCTCATTTGAAATAGATTTTCCGGTATATAGGTATAGGGGGTCAGCCTGTACGTCCCCTATATGGCAGTTTTTGTCCCCCAATACTTAGCGATTGTCGATATAGTGTCCCGCTATATCGTGGATCATTGCGTATGCTTTGATCGCCTTATTGTGCGGGAAAAGCGCCAGTGCCCGCGATTCGAAGGGGCAATATGCCAGACCCCTCCATTATGGAAAAAATCACTTTCTTTCTTGTATAGTTTCGGCGTAAATCAGGAAAGAAGAATAATTAACGTTTGATTTGTTCTCTGGCACCGGTTCCCCGCGGGGAACCATCGCAAGGCAACAAGCATCAATGACCGGGGTCCGTCTATGTATACACACGAAGATCTGGCAAAGCTGCAGGCGCAGTCGCTTAAGATGCAGGGTTTTATCCGGCAGCAAACCTATTCCCCCGAGATGGAAAAAACCCTGCGCCGGTTTTCTAGCTGGGAAGTGGCAGAGCTGATCCTCAAGATCAATCCGTCCACGTTCCGTGGGCGGTTGGCGGCAGACCCGTCCCTTCCCGAAGGTCTGGTCGAAGAAGACGGCCGTCAGCGCTGGTATACATTGGAAGAGATCAATGAACTGCGGCGCAAGGTGAAGATCAAAGGCATGTCCTTGATGCCGCCTCGTCCTGCGGGCAAGCGAGCGATCCGCGCGGCGATTGCGAATTTCAAAGGCGGTGCCGGCAAATCCACCGTGGCATTACATTTCGCCCATGCTGCGGCGCTGAACGGCTATCGGGTGCTGGCCGTCGATTTTGACCCGCAAGCCACGCTGAGCCATTCCATGGGTCTTTCGGATGTATCCGAAGAGGTGACGGTTTGGGGCATCATGGCCCGCGACCTGATCCGTGAAACCGAACGGATGAACGCCGCCGCCGCCGGTGCCGAAAGCGGGACCGCCCTGCCCCAGCGCAAATTGCCCGCCGCCGTCACTGGCATGGGCCTGAACGAATTGCGTGTGACGGATTTCATCAAGTCTACCAGCTGGCCGACTATCGACATTATCCCAAGCTGCGCCAACGCCGCCTTTGTCGAATTTGCCAGCGCCCAGTACCGGCACCTGAACCCCGAATGGTCGTTCTTTGCGGCTGTGTCGCGATACCTCGACCAGATCCCGCCTGATGCATATGACCTGATCATTTTCGATTGCCCGCCTGCGATCGGCTATCAGTCGATGAATGCGGTTTTTGCGGCGGACGTGCTCTATGTGCCATCCGGCCCCGGCTATTGGGAATATGACAGCACCACCAGTTTCATCGGCCAGCTGTCCGAAGCGCTAGAGGATCTTGGCCGTTTTCGCGGGCGTCTTCCGTCGGGCACAAACCCTGAAAAGGTATTTGCGGATATTCGTTTTCTGCTGACGCGGTTTGAACCGAACAACGATTTGCACCGCGCGATGCAAAAAGCATTTGCGCAGGTGTTCAAGTCACATGTCACCGCAAACCCGATTGAAATGACCCGCGCGGTAGAACAATCAGGCCGGTTCCTGTCGTCGATCTATGAAATGGATTACCGGCAGATGACCCGCGAAACATGGCGTCGCGCGCGGATGTCGTTTGATCGCGCTTATGACGAATTTCAGGCCACATTGGTCGACGCATGGGACAAGCTGGAGGATTAATGAATGGTTAAGAAACGCTCCGTCTTTGATATCAATTTTGAACCCGAAGACGATGAAGAGTTCCCCGCGGGGAACCAGCCACCGCTAGAAACAAAATCCTTCAACGTGCAGGGTCATCCGTTGCAAAACCGCGAAGCCGTTCCCGCACGACGTGGGCCGATGGCCAGCGCGATTGCAGAAACCGCCGATGCAACGGCTGAACGCGCCTCGGCAGAGGCGGCGATCCGCGCGGAAAATGACGCTTTGGCGCATGAACATGTGCGCCTGAAAAAGCTGGGGTTGATTACCGATCTGATCAAAACCTCTGACGTGCTGATGACAAAGCTGACGCGGGACAGGTCCGCCAATGCTGACCCGGATCTGGCAGAACTTAAGGAATCGATCAAATCGGTTGGCCTTTCGAACCCGATCCGTGTGGAACAGACCGCCGATGGTTTCGAACTTATTCAAGGGTATCGACGCCTGACGGCCTTTTGCCAACTGGCAGAGGAAACCGGCGATCCGCGGTATACGCGGATTCCGGCGGCGATGGTTCCCCGCGGGGAACCGTTGGTCACTTTGTATCGCAAGATGGTCGACGAAAACCTGATCCGCAAAGATCTGTCTTTTGGTGAAATGGCCCAACTCGCGCTGTCCTATGCGCGGGACGAGGGCGTGTCATCGGGTGATGCTGTATCAACGCTTTATGCCTCTGCGCTCAAGCAGAAGCGCACCTATATCCGGCAATTCGCCCGCGTGCTGGAAGCGTTGGATGGTGCGGTGCGTCACCCCGAAGCGATACCGCGTGCCTTGGGTCTGGACCTTTACAAGATGATCGAGGCAGAGCCTGACCGCCCGGCCAGCATCGTCGCGGCGTTGCATGAACTGCCGGATCGGGATGCGGATCAGGAAATGCAGTCGTTACGCGACAGTCTTGCCGCCCTGAAAAAGCCAAGACGCCAGATACCCGCGAAAACCGTTTCCAAGACCTCGCTTCGCCTTGCGCGACCAGAGGGCGAGGCGCGGGTCATCGCATCAGACGGCAAAATCGAATTACGGCTTAGCCGCGATTTTTCTGCTGTATCCCGCGCGCGCTTGCAGGAAGGGATCGAGGCCTTGCTGAAGTCATTGGACAAGGACGGGTAGGGCGTTTGGCAGGTTACACCGCGCTAGCTAGGTTTTCTTCGGCCTTGCAGTGACCTGCCTCACAACCCCGCCGCCTTTGTCAGGTTCACGCGGAACCTGTCGCGCCTGCGCTGGTAGCGGCGGGTCATCTCGGCGCTGGCGTGGCCGAGTTGTTTCTGGATATAGCGTTCATCGACCTCG
>PUNR01000435.1 GCA_003551805.1 Loktanella sp. | reverse complement strand
TTTAGGACGCCAATATAAAATCCCGTCCGTTTAGGGACGGGATTTTAAGGGCTGTTTATTCAGTTAATATATTATACCTGTAATTTTTGCAGTTCTCTCGGTAATTATTACAGTCCTTCAGCCTCCAGCATCTGCTGGGCTTCCTGCTGGGCCTCATCCAGGGCTTCCTGAATATCCTGTTCTCCCTGCAGAGCGCGATGCATGGCCGGGGTAAAGATGTTATCTCTAAACTCGGAATACCAGGTGAGATAACCACTGGGGCGACCATAGGGCTCAACACTGGCATATTCCATCTGTTCCTGGAAAACCTCAATCATGGGATACTCTTCCAGGGTCAGGCTATAGTCCTCATAGTTGAGATAAATATCTTCGATAACAGCCTCGGCTCCAGCCTGTTCGGCCATTACGCCCAGAGCGCCCTCTTCCCGGTGCATATAATCCAGGAGTTTAAAGGACCATTCCGGAGAGCGGGTGGTTGGAGAGATGGCATAACCGCCACCGCCCATCAGGGTATAGCTTTCTCTCTCAATACCGGGGATATGACCCACAGCAAAATCATCAACAATATTGGACTGGTCGGGGTCAATTGCCGCCTGATAGACAAAGTTCCAGTTGATTTCAAAGGGCTGGTCCCCGGCCAGGAAATAGTGGAAGTTATCCCAGTCTGTTACCTCCAGAGCAGCCTGAGGAATCAGACCTTCATCAAGGATATCCTTCATAAATTCCAGAGTTTTAACCCCTTCCTCATTATTAAAGACCCACTCAGTCCGGTCCTCATTCAACCAGCGGCCATTATGCAATCTCAAAAGAAGATCAAACCAGACCATGCCATCTTCATGACCTGCCAGCCAGCCGGGGAAAAAGCCATAACTGGCCAGACCGGCATCAATTGCCTCCCGGGAAATTTCCAGCATTTCATCCCAGGTTGCCGGGGGCTCTTCATATCCCAGTTCACTCAGCATGGTTTCGTTATAGAAAAATGATACTGTAGCTGCTGTGCCTGGAATAGCCCACTGATGACCGTGGGAACTGACAAACTCCACAGTGGCATCAAAAAACTTTTCATTGACTGCAGCCAGTTCCTCTTCAGAAACAATTTCATCCAGGGGCATGGCCAAACCTAACTGACCCAGTTCAGCATGCCAGGATCTACTCATCATGTAGAGGTCAACGGTAGAACCACCGGTGATACTGGTGGTTATCTGATTCCAGAGATCTCCATAGGGATATTCCATCCACTCCACTTCAATCCCGTATTTTTCCTCAAATATTTCTACCCCTTCGCCAAACTGATCAACATCAATGTCCAGAGCAATGATGTTGAGTTTGTCAGGTTTTTCCGGCATATCATCCAGAGCCAGAGCCTCTGTCATGGTGAATGAAAAAAACAGTGCCAGCATTAAAAATAAGCCTAAAATCTTTTTTGCCATAAAGATTTTTGCCTCCTCATATGATTTTTTAAAGGTACGATTAATAAAAACTGCCGATCAGCCGGTTAAATCAAACCAGGCTGACAGACAAAGATAATAACCAGCAATAATAACTTCAATATTTTAGCCAACATTCCTGCAAAATTAGACATAAATTTTAATTTAATTCACAATTGACAGATTTTATTAAAGGCAGTTGAGCTAGAATGTCAGAAGACCACCCAGGCGGGCAGCCAGCCCTCCCACCAGAAAGGAAAAAACGATGGTAAAGAGCAAAATTTTAACTGCCAGTTTAAGATTAAATTCCCGGGCCAACATGGCCAGAACTGCTATGCAGGGAACATAAAAAAGAGCCACCAGAGCTCCGGTAAAGAGTTGAAAACCGGCGAGATTCATCTCCAACAGGGGTAAAACTGCCAGTTCCCGGCGGACAATACCCAGTATTAAAGGTATCGAGGCTTCAGCCGGCAGCAGCAGCCAGCTTTCCACCACCGGCTGCAGCAATCTACCGAGGTGCTCCAGGATCCCCACTTCAAAGAGGACCGCAGCCCCGGCAATGGCATATATCATCATAACAGCTCCGCTTTTAAGATAGGTCTTCACCCGGAGCCAGATTTTTCTACCCAGAATTTGAGGTCCGGAAAATAGAAGTGGAGGAATTTCCACCACCGTGGCATTTTTGCTGCCTGGCAGAAGGGCATTCAGGACCAGGGCATTCCCTACCAGAACCAGAAAAGAAACGGCAAACACTAAAATCATTACCATAATTGACTCCTCAGCCAGCAGAGAAATCATGGCGCCGGTCTGAGAGATGCAGGGAACGGCCAGACAAATCATGGTTGAAACCATAACCCTTTCTTTGCGGGTAGGCATGGCCCGGGTAGCAGCAATCCCGGGAATAGCGCAGCCATAACCTAACAGCAGGGGAATGATGTTTGAACCGGAAAGTCCCAGTCTGGCAAAGATACCATCGAGTAGCACTCCCAGGCGGGGAAGATAACCAACATCCTCCAGCAGGCTCAGAGCGGTATAAAAAGATATCACATAGGGTAATACCAAAGCAAAGGGCCACTCCAGGCCTTTAATTAAAAAACCATATTCCCCGATTAAAATGTTGCGAAAAATTCCTGAAGGTATAACAGTTTCAACAGCTGAGATAATCAGAGGAAAGATTAATCCCTCAAAAAAGGGCAGGAGAATATACTGACGGAGACCCATGCCTATACCGACCACAATTCCAAAGATAAGGCCTAAAATAATAAAAGCCAGGGGTATACCCGGCCAGGGTTGAGCCAGTAAATTTCCCCACTTTTCCAGTCTGTCTCCCTCCGCTCCAGCCGCCCGCTCGACAGGGTTTAATATTTCCAGGGTAAGTTCTTCAGCAAAATCCCAGTTACTGGTAATTTCCTCCCGAGCAAAATACTGCTGGCAGTCGTTTTCCAGAAGGTTTTTTATTCTCTCCTTCAATTCTGCCAGGCCTTTATCCTCCACTGCTACAGTGGTAATAACATCTACTCCCAGGCGGCTGGCCAGTAGTTCTTCCTGAACTTCCAGCCCCTTTTTATTCAGCATATCAATCCGGTTGATAACAGCCAGGGTGGGCAGCTTTTTTTCCAGCACCTGTAGCAGGAGATAGAGGCTTGATTCCAGATTTTTACCATCCAGCACAGCAATAACCAGATCGGCCCCCTGCTCGAGCATATCTGTTGCCACCTTCTCTGCCTCATTGGTGGCATCCAGAGTATAGGTGCCCGGAACATCGATTAAATAATAATCAGCAAAATCGGACAGGTAGCCTTCTTTATAATCAATGGTGGTGCCGGCATAATTTGAAATCATGGCATCCAGTCCGGTCAGCTTATTAAAAATCACGCTTTTCCCCACATTGGGAGGGCCGATCAGCAGAATCTTTTTTCTCTTCCGCCGGTTTTCAACCTGCGGCATGAACGGCAGCCTCCAGCTCCAGAATAATGCTGTCAGCCAGTCTTCTATCCACAGCAATCTGGCGCCCCTCTATTTCAGCCACAATTGGTCCCTGAAAGGGCTGGCGGGATTTTATCTCTACAACTTTGCCAGGGCGGAAGCCCAGGGGAGCCAGCAGACAGTGGTCAGGAGAGCGAACTATCGTTGCCTGTTGACCCTCTTCAAGCTCCAGAAGGCTCTGTCTTTCTTTACATTTTTCTGTCTGCAGAACCCTATTTGAATCACTCTGACAAGCAGCCCCGGTATCCTTTTGGTATTTGTGTTTTTGTATCGCCTTGTCCATATTCAAACCTCCTGTAGAGATGGAATTAAATTATTATTTCGGTCAGGTTATATTTTCAAAAGAACTGATTTTTTACCCAGAATTTTTC
>PUNR01000302.1 GCA_003551805.1 Loktanella sp. | reverse complement strand
GGGTCACCACCCGTTCGCGGTAAATGTCAGCAATGATGTCACCATCACCCGCCAGCAGCGCCTTGGTCGAACACATCTCAGCGCAAAGTGGCAGTTTGCCTTCGGCCAGACGGTTCGCGCCGTATTTGACATATTCGGCCTGCGACATGTCGGGTTCAGGTCCACCGGAACAATAGGTGCATTTGTCCATCTTGCCACGCGTACCAAAGTTGGCGGTTTGCGGGTATTGCGGTGCGCCAAACGGACAGGCGTAGCTGCAATAACCACAGCCGATGCAGGTATCTTTGTTGTGCAACACGACAGCATCGTCGGTGGTGTAAAAGCAATCCACCGGACAAACCGCAGCGCAAGGCGCATCGGTGCAATGCATACAGGCCATCGACACCGAGCGTTCACCCGGCAAACCGTCGTTCAGCGTGACAACGCGGCGGCGGTTGATGCCCCACGGCACCTCGTGTTCGTTTTTGCAGGCGGTGACGCAAGCGTTGCATTCGATGCAGCGGTCCGCGTCACAAAGGAATTTCATGCGTGCCATTTATTCATCCTCCCCTTATGCCGCAGCGATCTGGCAAAGCGTCACTTTGCCTTCATGCATACCGGTCACCGGGTCATAGCCGTAGCTGGTAACAGTGTTGACGGATTCGCCCAGAACAATCGGATCGGTCCCGGCAGGGTAGTTGCCGCGCTGATCTTCGCCCTGGAACCAGCCCGCAAAGTGGAACGGCATGAACGCCAGACCAGAGTTCACACGTTCTGTGACCATGGCCTTGACCCGCACCCTGGATTCGTTTTCGGGGCCATAAACCCAGACCCAACCGCCATCGGAAATCCCGCGTGCGGATGCATCTGCAGGATTGATCTCGACGAACATATCCTGCTGCAATTCGGCCAGCCATGGGTTGGACCGTGTTTCTTCGCCGCCGCCTTCGTATTCGACCAAGCGACCAGAGGTCAGGATGATCGGGAAGTCTTGGGCAAGGTTACGATCCACGGCGTCTTGCTGCACCGATCTGCCGATATTGGGCATCCGCTGCTGACGGCCATTTTCGTTGGTCGGGTATTCCGCAACCAGTTCGGGACGTGCCGAATAGATCGGTTCGCGGTGCACAGGGATCGGGTCTGGCAGGTTCCACGCAATCGCACGGGCCTTGCCGTTGCCGTAGGGCACACAACCATGTTCGATCGCCACCCGCTGGATACCGCCCGACAAGTCAAGTGACCAGCTGACGCCGTCCATCCGTTCTACGTCACCACCTGCAACCTGCGAAATCACGGCCAGTTCCTGCGCTGTCAGATCCGCATCCCAGCCAAGTTCTTTCAGCATCCCAAGTGTGAATTCGGGATAACCATCCTCGATCTCGGAACCGGGGTTCCAGCTGCCTTCGGCAAGCAGTGTTTCACCGTCACGTTCCAGCCCGAAACGTGGACGGAACGCGCCGCCACCTTCCATCACCGGTACGTTGGTGTTGTACAGAATGTGGGTGCCCGGATGCCGGAATTCAGGCGTGCCCCAGCAAGGCCATGGCAGACCGTAGAAATCGCCAGCGATCTCTGCGGGTGCGTCCGGTCTTGCGCGCAATGTGATCAGATCGAAATGCTGCTGATTGGCCATGTGGGCCTTCAGACGTTCGGGGCTTTGGCCGGTATACCCGACAGACCAGCCACCACGGTTGATTTCGCGCAGAATCGATTCCGGTGTCGGTTCCATGCCGAATTTGCCTTCGACCAGTTCAAAGTTCTTGAACATCTCGTCAGCAAAACCAAGCCGCTGCGACAAGGCATACATCACGGCATAATCATTGTCGGATTCAAAGATCGGATCGACGATCTTTTCGCCCCACTGGACGGACCGGTTGGACGCAGTCCGCGAGCCCGAGCATTCAAACTGCGTGCAGATCGGCAGCAGATAGGTGTTGTCGGTACGCGAATGCAATGCGGCAAAAGTTGTTGGATGCGGGTCAGCGACGACCAGCAGGTCCAGCGCATCCATGCCGCGGCGGGCATCCTGCATACGTGGCACAGTGTTACCACCGTGACCGAATACGATCATCGCCTTGATGTTGTCTTTCTGGTCAACGTCTTCGCTGTCCATGGTGACTGCATCAAACCAGCGTGTGGATGTGATGCCCGGAATGGTCATGTTGTCTTCGGCAGACCGCGCATCGCGCCCGCCTTTGGATGGCACATCATCAAAGCGGCTGACGAAATAATCGTAAGGCACGTCCCAAACGCGCGACCAATGCTGCCATGCGCCGGCACCAAGGCCATAATAGCAAGGCAGGTTGCCCACATCGAGACCAAAGTCAGTCGCACCCTGCACGTTGCAGTGGCCACGGAAGATGTTGGCGCCATTGCCTTCGCCGCCGACGTTGCCGGTCGCCAGAAGCAGGATGTTGTAAGCGCGCACGTTGGCCGTACCGACAGTGTGCTGCGTGCCACCCATGCACCAGATAAAGGTCGACGGGCGTTCCTTGGCGAACTTTTCAGCAGCCCGCTTGAGCGTGTCACCATCCACACCGGCGATCTTTTCGACGACCTCTGGTGTATAAGCGCGTACAACTTCGCGGACCTGATCCATCCCGTAGACGCGCTGCGACAGATATTCGGTGTCTTCCCAGCCATTTTCAAAGATGTGGTAAAGCATCCCGTTGATCACGGCGATATCGGTGCCGGGACGGAAACGGATATATTCGGTTGCATGGGCCGCTGTGCGGGTAAAGCGTGGATCAAGCACGATCACATTTGCCCGCTGCGTTTCCTTGCCTTCAAGGATGTGCTGCAAGGACACCGGATGCGCCTCTGCCGCGTTCGAGCCCATGAAGATCACGGTCTTTGAATTGCGGATGTCGTTATAGCTGTTGGTCATCGCACCATAGCCCCAGGTGTTCGCAACACCGGCAACTGTGGTTGAATGGCAAATACGCGCCTGATGGTCGACGTTGTTCGTCCCCCAGAAGGCTGCAAGTTTGCGGAACAGATACGAGCCTTCGTTGCTGAACTTGGCCGAACCCAAAAGGTAAACCGAGTCAGCGCCCGAGTTCTCGCGGATTTCGCCCATCTTTTCTGCGATTTCGTCCAGCGCCTGATCCCAGCTGATGCGCTGCCATTCGCCGCCGACTTTTTTCATCGGATATTTCAGGCGGCGATCACCATGCACGACCTCGCGCACGGATGCGCCTTTGGCACAATGCGTACCGCGGTTGATCGGGCTGTTATAAGCAGGTTCCTGACCGACCCAGACACCGTTCTGGACTTCGGCAATCACCGAACAGCCGACCGAACAGTGGGTGCACATGTTCTTTTTAATCTCGATCGGTTGCACCGGATCGGTGAAACCTGCGGCTTCGACCCGCTGTGTCAGACCCGAGCCAACAGTGGCAATCGCAGCAAGACCACCGATACCAATGCCCGATGCGCGCAAAAAGCTACGGCGATCCAACGGCTTGGCGGCGACGCCTGCAGCCATTTGCGATAGACGGCCTGTCGCCGTCGCCTCACGTGTTCTGCGTTTGACCAGCATCAGTTCTCTCCCCGATCATAGTAGCGGTTGGTCCGGTAGTAGGTCGCGACATGGTCGGTTTCCTGATACCGCGCCCGCGTGCGTTCATCGCCGGTTTGCTGCGCCATCACCGGACGCGCCCCGCCTGCCGTCAAAGCAGCAGCAGAAGCACCCGTCGCCGCCACCCCGAAAAATGCCCGGCGACTCATTGGATTGTGTTTGTCTTTTGCCATCTGCTTCTCCCTCATGGCGGACCGGAAAGCTGGCTGGCTTACCGGAAAATACGTTTTTGTCAGGCAGCGAGCTGGAAAGCCCGCGCCTCGATGTCGGTCAGCAACCGGCCTATTTCGGCCAGTGGTCGATAAAACTGTGCACTTGGCGCGATGGCCAGATCGTCAAACATTTGCGCAGCCCAAGGTGCGAGGTGGCGATTGAAGAACGCCGCCTGCATGTCCGGGCTTGCGGGAATATCGCCTGCGATCAAATCGGCCATCACATCCAGCAGGATCGCGATGTGGTCTTCGGGCTCGTGCCGCCCCTTGGCGCGCGCAACGCCCAAACGGGACAGATCATCGCGCAGGATTGCCAAAGGCCGTTCATTCAAGAAACCGGTCTGGTAAAAGCTCGCATAGGGCAACAATTCACCGCGTCCGACGCCGATGAACAGTTCGAAAAATTCGCGTTCAACGCGGGCGGGATCGGCGGTTTTTGCAGCATCTGCAAGCGCCGTAAACGCGCGACCCATCGGGGTTTCGTCGCCTTGCAGACCAGCAATCTGGTTCAGCATTTCACGATCAGGGCTGGCCGATAACATGCGGGCCAAAAAGCGATATTGTTCGCTTCTCGCGGCTTCCAATGCATCGATGGCTCGCCCAATTCGGGGCTGGCTATCTGTCATTTGTCTGAATCCTACATCCCTTGTGGTAAGATATTGTTACCACTATCACCAGTATTAGACCCACGGGTCCGGAGTGTCCAGATTTTTTGGCACATTGATTTCCGAAATCAGAGCTTTAGCGCGGCGCACCGCGACCTGATTATGACGGCAACGCGCCACCATGCCGCCGACGCACCAGCGGGGTTCCGTCGTCTGGGTCAGGCTTTGGCGATTGCGCGATATCAGCCTCATTGACTGCAGGTGAGTTACTTTCAAGACGCACGGCAACGGGTTGTTCTTGGGGCAGATCTTTGTGCTGCGCTGCAACATCTGCAGTCTTGTGCACGGCGGGATCATCGGCATCCGCCTCTGTTTCATCGGCCTGCGTGATTGCTGCATCGCGGCGTGGCATCATCAGATCGCGCAGCATTTCCGCCGTCCTTTCGGGTGACGGCGCCAACCCGTCGCCGGGCACGCCGCCCGGTGTGTTCCAGTCCCAGGCGTAATCGACAGCCGGATCCTTGTGGTCCCTGATCCCCGGCACCAGCATCCATTTCCGGCGCAGGGCCGCGTTGCGCAACGCCTTTGGCACGCCTTTTTGGAGGAACACACGAATATCAGTTTGGGGTGTCAGATCGTCCAAAGCAGGCAATGAAGCGATGAGGTCCTCATCATGTGATTCTTCTTCCGCGACCTCTGGCTCTGGTACGGGATCTGGCTGATCGACGTCGTCTTCGACCGGCTGCGCACGTTTGTTACGCGACCAGCGGCCAAGGAAGGAATCGTCATCTTTGATCGATTTTGGCATGGCTCACCTTTTGCGCGGATTATGCGCCCATTTGTCTTCGTTTTGCAAAATGCGCGGCGCGCGCGGCGGTGGGGCGTTGGGATCAATCACATGGCGTTTGCGTTTCTTGAACGGGATATCCACATGATGTTGGGCGATAAATTCCGCGATCCGGGTCTGGATCACGGCCGGCATCGGTACCGGTTCGACAAAAAGGTCCAGATCGGATGCGTAACCTTCGCCCTCGTAAGGGTCAGCCGTGACATTCACGATCTCGGCTGTTTTGGGGTCTTGCCCGCGCAGCGCAACCCAAAGTGCCGGACGACCCGAGGAAAGATTATCGCGGTGATGCAACGTATCGCCCGAATAAAGCACCAGGTCGCGACCACCCAGATACCATGTCTCGACCCCGTTATCGGAATGAAGCAGCGTGTTGGCCGCAGCGGCAGGTTCTTGTGGCAGCACTGAACAGGGGCGCAATTCGCCTGCGCCCCATTTCGTCACCGCAGGCCGCCGCAGTGCAAGAACCGAGATGCGCAGGATCAATTCAGGCATTTTCTTTCCCTTAGTTCAGCACGGGCACAGCAAGCGGCAGCCCTGTCAGCAGGTTTTGCGGCTTGATCCGCACCGCCCCGTCCGCGCCCAGCCCAAGAAACAACCAGATTGGCTGGCCGCGCAAGTCAGGCGTCACGCGGACATCATCCGCAATATCCAGCCGGAACAGCCCCACCAGTGTAGCGGGCAGCGGCTGATTGCGCCAGACAGCGTTGCCAATCGCGGTGCCCGCCTGATCCAGCCCGACAAACCACTGCAGATCAATGTTTTCCATACTGGTCTGCGCTGTCACGGTGCAGTCAAGCCCCAGCATATGTTTCAAAAACGCGCCAATCGCCGCTGCCATGCCCGCGCGCGCGGTCGCATCGCCGCCAAAGTTCAGCACCATTGTGTGTGCGTCCGACCGTGACCAATAGGTCCAATCGTTGCTGTCGCTGAGCACATCCAGCCCGTCGATCCCGCCCGACAACATCGCGGTCAGCGGCGAACTGTGCATTTCCTGTTCCAGCAATTGCACCAGTTCTTCATCCGCCAGAAACAGATTGTCGTCCTGAATGTGGCTGCGCTGCGGGCGAAAGAAACACTCTGCCGCACGCAAAGTTTGCGGGTCGGTGCAGCCATCCAGCGCGTTGCGCAGGATCAGCTGCACAAGCTGGGACATGAACACAACAGGTATCGTGACGCCGTCCTGCACGATCCGCGCATAGCCTTCTTCTACCGTGCCAGCAGCGATCAGTCGGTCTCGCAAGGCCAGCAAAAAGCGCCAGTTTTCCAGTGCATCAGCGTCTTGCAGCGCGATAAGTTCCATATCGGACACTTTGGCGCGCGGGTGTTCCATCAGCCTTTTGTGCAAGGCGCGTTCGGCAGCACATGCCTCTGGCGGGGGCAGAACCTCTGGCCGTGCAAGCCATGCAAGGATCAATTCGTCGGTGACGATCATGCGCCCCGCCTTGTCCAGACGCGTGAGATGATGGCCAGAGGCGACCCAGAATTCCGGCATCAGGGCTTTCCTCTCAGGTTAAAGATATCGACGTGATCTTCAGGTCCGGTATCTTCGGTTTCCTCGAAGAATTGAAAGGCGCGGTCGTGGCCTTGCAGATGCGATCCGGAAAAGGCCGTCTCGTCGCGTGGTTTGAGCGTGCGAAACTGTTCGCGGATATCGCCCGCATCATGTTTGCGGTGCAGCGCAATCAGGGTGTTCAACGCATGGTCGCGGCACAGGCTTTCGGCCAGCGCGACCTCTTCTTCGGCTGCGGGGCGGGCGGCATCCAGCGAAGGCGCGCCCAAATGCGCCACCAATTGGCGTGCGAGGGTTATCACCATTTCTTCGCGTTCCTCGGGGCGGGCTTCTTGCACCGTCACCAGCGTGGAATGGCCGAAACTATCGACCCCCAGAAACCCTGACCGGAAGGCGATCGCCTCTTTGCGCGTCAGATCATCCGGGCTGCGCCCCCAGTACAGGAACGTGCCCGGCACGGCCCATTCACCGGGCGTCGCAGAAGTGCTGAACACCACCTTGTCAGACGCATCAAGCTGGATGGTCCGCGGCAGGCGGATCACAGTTTCGGCCCCTTGGCATCGCGCCAGCCCGAGGCGTTGAACGATTGCATCATCGGCTCTGACCGTTTGCCGCCGCCTGCGGGCGTAATCTCGATCATGCGGTCGCCTTCAATCCGGCGCACGCCGCGCAGCAACGGCGGGTCAACGCGCATCAGATAGCGATTTGTCACGGCATCCAGACCATCATGCGCCCAGCGGTCGAAATACAACATCACATAGCTGGCAAAGGTCGCGATGATGTCTTCATGCGCATCAAAGCCTTCCTCTTGCAGCGATGTCGATTCCGCGAATTGCCCTGGCTCCAGCAGATGGTCGCGTTCAGCGATCAGTTCGACCGCGAAAACCATCCAGTCGGGCACATCCTGCGGTCCGGTTCCCGGTGCCACGGCAAAGCGCCCGCCGCCAAGCCGCGCCTTGTCATAGCGGATTTCATCGGGCCAGTTCAGCCGCACCGCACGTTCAGGCGGGCAATGCGCCGCCAGCGCGTCGGCGACTGCGGTCATGCCCAGCGCAAAGGCCATCTGCGCTTCTTCCAGCTTTTGCGTAGGTTCCAGCACCAGCGCAATGAAAAGCAGACCCGAAGAAGCATCGCAAACCAGCGTCCCTGCCCCGTGCTCTGGTGCAAGTGCCACGGCCTGTTCCAGAACATCCGGCCCTGTCCCGTGATGCAGCGTGTAAGGTGGTGGCAGCAGGATGTGGCCCAATCCGTGGGTTCGTGATGTGTCGTCCATGTCGCCTCCCGTTTATCCCGCGCCTATGCCTAGGCTTTGCGATCAATGCAGCGTATATCGGCCAAGACACGTCAAGTTCCAGCAATATCTAGCCAGAGGCGAGACACGATTATGCCCCAGCCAACAAAAACCCGTCTGATTTGCAACTGCGAAGGCAGCATGAACATTGACGCGCAACCGCTTGGCGGACAAGCCCGCAGCGTGCATCACCTGTGCCGCAGCCAGCTGGACCATTTCCGCAAGGCACTCGGCGATTTCGCAGAAGTGACCGTTGCCTGCACGCAAGAAGCCCCGCTTTTTACCGAAGTCGCCGAGGATATGGGTTTTGACGGAACATTGCACTTTGCCAATATCCGCGAAACGGCGGGCTGGTCGCAGGATGCCGATGCAGCCGCCCCCAAGATGGCCGCTTTGCTGGCGATGGCCGAACTTGCCGCGACCCCGTTTGATGTGGTCAGTCTGGACAGCAACGGTATTGCCCTGATCCTTGGCCAAGACCAGACCGCGCTGGATGTGGCACAAAGCCTGTCCGACACCCTTGATATCACCGTATTGCTGACCCCCGGCGCCGATGTGACGCCGCGCGCGCAAACCACATGGCCCGTGTTGCAAGGGCGAATCCGGCGTGCGTCAGGGCATCTGGGCGCGTTTGAATTGACCGTCGATGACTACGCAGCCCCCCTGCCGTCATCGCGTATGCGGCTGGAATTTGACGCCGCACGCAATGGCGCGGTTTCGACCTGTGATCTGGTGATCGACCTGACTGGTGGGCAGGCTTTGTTTCATGAAACACGTCCGGGATATTTCCGCGCCGATCCGCGCGATCCGGTGGCGATTGCCAAGCTGGTGACACAAGCCAGCCAGATGGTCGGTACCTTTGACAAGCCCAAATACATCAACTTCACACCTGACCTTTGCGCCCATTCGCGCAACACGCTGACCGGATGCACCCGCTGTCTGAACTTGTGCCCGACAGGAGCGATCACGTCTTTGGGCGATACGGTGTCAATTGATCCGGCTATCTGCGCAGGCTGCGGGCAATGTGCTGCGGCCTGCCCGACAGGTGCTGCAGCCTACGCCCTGCCCGTCACCGAAAACATCGCTGCGCGCCTGCGCGTGGGCCTGTCGGCCTATTTCGACGCGGGTGGCACCGATGCCCCCATCCTGCTGTTCCACGACGCCGACCACGGCGCCGCCCTGATCGACGCGAGCGCCCGCTTTGGGCGTGGTCTGCCGGCGCATGTGATCCCGCTGCAAATCAACGAACCGACACAGATCGGGCCAGAGATCATGGCAGCAGCCCTTGCCTACGGTGCCAGCGGCGTGCGTGTTCTGGCAAAAGCACGCCCTGCGCATCCGCTGGACGGGCTGCAAGACACGCTGGATCTGATGGCGGTGATCTGCGTTGAAACAGGCCATGATGCTGGCGCTTGTGCGCTGCTGGCGCTTGATGACCCCGATGCGCTGGATGCGGCCTTGTGGCAAAAGGCCAGCCCAGCCCGCACGGCACGGTCAGGCTTTTTGCCGCCCGACGACAAACGCGGCCTGCTGCTTTTGGCGATGGAAGAAATGAACCGCACCTCCCCAACGCCGACAGATTTCATCCCGCTGCAACAGGGCGCACCCTTTGGCAGCGTCACACTGGATCTTGATGCCTGCACCTTGTGTCTGGCTTGCGTCGGGGCCTGCCCGACAGGGGCCTTGTCCGACAATCCCGACATGCCGATGCTGCGGTTCACCGAAAGCGCGTGCGTGCAATGTTCCATCTGCGTGGCCACCTGCCCTGAAGACGCGTTAAGCCTGACCCCGCAGATCGACCTTGCTGCTTGGGCTGCACCGCGGCGCGTGCTGAAACAGGAAGAACCTTTCGCCTGCACATCATGCGCGAAACCTTTCGGGACCAAATCCAGCATCGAACGCGTCATGCAAAAGCTGGAAAGCCACTGGATGTTTGCGGGCAATGAAGGTGCAGACCGCCGCCGCCTGCTGACCATGTGCGACGATTGCCGCACGCGTGAAGTCGTGATCGCAGGCTTCGACCCTCATGAAAAGGTCGGCGGTTAATCGGCGACGGGATGCACGGCGTCGAAGGTGAACATCTGCATCCCGTCGATCAATGCCAGCATCGGCACCCACATCGCTGCAGTCATTAGCTCGATAGCCGCCGCACTTAGCTTCACACAAAGCGACCGCGGCGTTATTTCGATTAATCCAGAGTTCGGCGACAAGGCAAGCTGGGCAGGCTCGGCGCATGACGTGGTGCAACTACCAGACCACCGTCATTAGTAATAATAAGGGTCAGGTGTCGTTGTTTTCGTCGGGCGGGTAGACACGGTGAATCTCGCCCAGATCAAGCAGGGGTGAGGCGTCTATCGCCGATGCGTTCAGCATGGCCGCGACCCGTTCCAATGCGGCCACGATCATGGCTTGTTCCCAATCGGCCAGCGCCTCGAATTCCGTGACATATTTTTGCTGCAGCGGGTCTGGTGCGCCTTTGACCGCGTCGCTGCCCTTTTGGGTCAGTACGATATTGGTCTGGCGACGGTCGCGGTCTGACCTTTGGCGTTCAATCATTTGTTTTGCGGCAAGCCGGTCAAGCAAGGTCGATATCGTCGCCGGACTGACCCCCATCTGCGACGATATCTGCGTGGGCGTGGCACTGCCATGCGTCATTACGATCTGCAGCACTCGGATCTGCACAGGCGTCAGCCCCGCAGTCTGCGCCAGAGTGCGGCCGTAAAGTTCTGTCGCGCGCAAGATGCGGCGCAAGGCGATCAGCGACGTATCGGTTCTGTCCACACGGCCCCCAGCGTTTAAATCAGGGTGTTTCTACCGAAATATCGTTAGTCGTGCAAAGTATTAATTTACTTAGCAAACCGAAATATCTGGCTAAATAATATTCCCCAGCATTGCGTTAGATAGCGCAATATATGGCATAACTATTTGTTTTTTATAACATAATTGACCCATCAATAACATCGGCGTGATCGGTTGATTTTCAAATTAAGCTTGGTATACCTAACGAAATTATTGAAACAGCATCCGAGGTACATTGTGGTTGATATCCGCCAGATCAGATTAACCAGCGACAAGGTTCAGTTCCGCAAGCCCGACGCCGAGGACGGTGCGGCCATTTGGGAACTGATCGCGTCATGCAAACCGCTTGATGAAAACTCGATGTATTGCAACCTGATCCAATGCGATCATTTCCGCGATACCTGCATTCTGGCCGAACTTGACGGCGCGCCGGTAGGGTGGATTTCGGGCTATGTCTTGCCTGCCGATGCCACGACGTTTTTTGTCTGGCAGGTTGCCGTGTCCGAAAAGGCTCGCGGCATGGGCCTTGCCAAGCGGATGCTGGAAAAGCTGCTGGCACGCGACATCTGCACTGATGTCAGCCGCATGCAGACCACGATCACGAAAGACAACGACGCAAGCTGGGCGCTGTTTCGCAGCTTTGCCGATGCACAGGATGCCGATCTGGACCACGAGGCCCATTTCGAAAGCGACATCCATTTTCAGGGCGAACATGCCACCGAACATATGGTGACAATCACCTTGCCCGAAGCCGACGCATTGGACGCCGTGGCCTGACAGCCCGCGACCAACCCGGCTCTGACCCCCAATAAAGGAATATGCTATGACAACGGACATTGTATCCGACAAGAAGATTTTCGAGCGACGCGAATCGCAGGTTCGCAGCTATTGCCGGTCTTTCGACACGGTCTTTACCAAAGCGCAGGGATCGACGCTGCATGATGAAAGCGGGGCCAGCTATACCGACTTTTTGTCGGGCTGTTCGTCGCTGAATTATGGCCACAACGACCCTGACATGAAAGCCGCGCTGATCGACCATATCACCGGCGACGGAATCGCCCATGCGCTGGATATGTATACCGGCCCCAAGGCTGCGTTTCTTGAAACGTTCGAACGTCTGGTGCTGGCCCCGCGCGGCATGGACCACAAGATCATGATGACTGGCCCGACAGGCACCAATGCGGTTGAGGCCGCGATCAAGCTCGCACGCAAGGTGACGGGACGCACGAATGTGATTTCGTTCACTAACGGCTTTCACGGCATGACGCTTGGTGCACTTTCGCTGACCGGCAATGCAGGCAAGCGCGGTGGCGCTGGTGTGCCGCTGAACGGCGTGACCCACCTGCCCTATGAAGGGTCATTGGGCGACGATGTGGACACACTGTCCCTGATTGAGACAATGCTGGAAAACGGATCAAGTGGTATCGACGCACCTGCGGCGTTTATCCTTGAATTGGTGCAGGGCGAAGGTGGCTTGAATGCCGCATCGCGCACTTGGGTCGAAGGTATCGCGCGGCTTGCCAGAAAGCATGGCGCCAAGCTGATTATCGACGACATTCAGGCCGGTCTGGGCCGTGCCGGTGATTTCTTCAGCTTCGACAATATGGACATAAAGCCTGACATGATCACGCTGGCCAAGTCGCTGTCAGGTTTCGGCCTGCCCTTTGCGCTGACATTGATCCGACCTGAACTGGATGTCTGGAAACCTGCCGAACATAACGGCACATTCCGTGGCAACACACATGCCTTTGTGACGGCCAAAGTCGCACTGGAAAAGTTCTGGTCCGACGATGCGTTCAAGAATGACATTGCGGAAAAATCCGCGGTGCTGACCAAAAGCTTGCAACACATCGCCGATACGATCCCCGGCGCGCGCCTGAAAGGGCGCGGCATGATGCAAGGGGTTGATGTAGGCAATGGCGATCTGGCCGCTGCGATCTGCGCCGAGGCATTCCTGCGCGGTCTGGTGATCGAAACATCCGGCGCGAATGACGAGGTGGTCAAAGTTCTTGCGCCACTGACCACGCCGATGGATCAGTTTCAACAGGGCCTCGGAATTCTGACCGAGGCCGCGCAAACCTGCGTCCAAACCAAAATTGCAGCGGAGTAAACCCCATGATCGTACGTGACATCGAAGACCTGAAAAACACCGACAAAGAAGTCAAAGACGCAAAATGGACATCGGTCCGCCTGCTGCTGGCCAAAGATGGAATGGGCTTTTCCTTCCACATCACCACGCTAGAGGCAGGGTCCGAACATACGTTCCATTACAAGAACCACTTTGAAAGCGTGTATTGCATCTCTGGAAAAGGCGCGATCACCGACCTTGCGACCGGCACGACCCATCCGATCCGCCCCGGCGTGATGTATGCGCTGGACCAACACGATCACCATACTTTGCGCGCGGACGAAGAACTGGTCATGGCCTGCTGTTTCAACCCGCCCGTGACCGGCGACGAGGTGCATCAGGCAGACGGGTCCTACGCCGCTGCCGACTGACCACAGCCGCAACTGCGCGTCCCACCTGCCCCGTTCGCGGGCCGGTGCTGCGCATCTGACAGAAGGCGTCCCTGACAAAGCTGGACGAATGATATGACAAAACAAATACATACCGTTGAAAAAATCGGCGGCACATCCATGATCCGGTCGGCTGAATTGCTGCAATCACTGTTCCTGCGCGGCGGGGCTGATCCGTATAATCGGATATTTGTGGTTTCCGCCTATGCGGGCATCACCAACATGCTGCTGGAACACAAGAAAACCCGCGAATCCGGCGTTTACGCACGCTTTGCAAACGCCAGCCACGACCGGGGCTGGTCGGATGCGCTGGATGATGTGATGGAGGCGATGAACGACGCCCACCGCAAGGTGCTGGACGCCCCCGGCGATATCCGCGACGCCGATCATTTCGTGCGCGAACGCGTCGAAGGCGCGCGATCCTGCCTGATCGATCTGCAGAGGCTATGTTCTTACGGGCATTTCCGGCTTAGCCAGCATCTGGATATCATCCGCGAATTGCTGTCCGGCCTTGGTGAAAGCCATTCTGCCTATGTCACGACGCTGATGTTGCGCCGCGCGGGGCTGCATGCCCGTTTCGTCGATCTGGGCGGCTGGCGCGATGAACGCGAAGTGACACTAGAACAGCGCATCGAAGAAGGCATGCGCGATCTCGACCTTAGCAGCGAAATGCCGATCGTGACGGGCTATGCGCAATGTTCTGAAGGGCTGATGTCGCTTTATGATCGCGGCTATTCCGAAGTGACCTTCAGCCGTATCGCCGCCCAGACAGGCGCTGCAGAGGCAATCATTCACAAGGAATTTCACCTGTCCTCTGCCGATCCCAAACTGGTCGGGGCAGGCAATGTGCGCAAGCTGGGGCATACGAATTATGACGTCGCCGACCAGCTGTCCAACATGGGTATGGAGGCGATCCACCCGTCAGCGGCCAAGACCCTGCGTCAGGCCGATATTTCCTTGCGGGTCACGAATGCCTTTGAACCGGCCGACCCCGGCACCTTGATCGACGACACCGCAGCCATGGCGCCACAGGTCGAAATCGTCACCGCACTTGATGTATTTGCGCTGGAAGTGTTCGCCCATGAAATGGTCGGCGTGAAAGGCTATGATGCGACGATCCTGCAGGCCTTGACGCAGCACAAGGTCAGCATTGTCGCCAAGTCGTCGAATGCGAATACGATCACCCATTATGTCGATGCATCGCTAAAGCGGGTCAAACGGGTCGAACGCGATCTGGTGGCGGCCTATCCTGCCGCACAAGTCACAGCACGTAGCCTTTCAGTCGTGGCCGCAATTGGCCGTGATCTGAAAGGGCTGAATGCATTGGGCCGCGGCCTTTTCGCGCTGAAAGACGCAGGGATCGCGCCTGTTGCGGTGCAACAAGGCCCGCGCAACGTGGATATCCAGTTCGTCCTGACGCGCGAAGATGCCAACGAAGCGGTCAAGGTCCTGCATGAAGCCCTGATCGGCGAGGATATCGCGACCAAGGCGACAGGCGAGACCCAGACCGAAGACCGCCCAGACAAAACGGAACCACGGCTGGTTGCCTGACCGCTGGCGCTACGATCCAGATGCAGGCCATCCGTGTAACGCGGGTGGCCTTTTTGCCGACATCTTCCCAATCCCGTGACTTTCCTTGGTCTGCCGGTCAGCCGCCATAGGTTGATTGTTGAAAGACTGGCCAAGCGCCAGAAACACCGAAATTGAAGGAGATTGCTTTGGAAACCCTTATTACTTTTGCTCTGATCGTCCTTGTGGTGATACCTATCGTGGCCTCGACCGTTGTCATCACCAGCCAGCAGAATGTCCGGCTGATCGAAACCTTTGGCCGATTTTCCAGCATCCGGTCTGCCGGGCTGTCGTTCAAGCTGCCTTGGCCGATCCAGACGGCGGGCGCGAATTTTTCGCTAAAAATTCAGGAAATCGCCGAGGATGTGAACGTTAAATCGAAGGATAACGCCTTTGTCAGCGTGCCGATCCGTGTGCAATACCGTGTCAATGAAACGACGGCGCAGGATGCGTTCTACAAATTGTCAAATGCCGCAGACCAGATCCGGTCGTATGTCGTCAATCAGGTCCGATCAACCGCGTCAGGCATGTCGTTCAACGATCTTTTCCAGTCGCGCAATACATTCGAAAAAGACGTCGCCAGCACCCTGACCGAACGGATGGGCGAGTTTGGTTTCCGGATTGAAAACGTGCTGGTCGATGACCCGCAACCATCGCCGGAACTGCGCAAGGCATTTGACCGCGTCATTTCCGCCGAACGGTTGAAAGAGGCCGCCGTGAATGAAGGCGAAGCAAAGCGCACCTTGCAGGTTGCCGCCGCCAATGCTGAAGGCGAGGCGCTGAAAATCAAGGGCGAGGCCTTCGCGAGCTTCCGCAAAACGGTTGCTGAAGGCAATGCGGAAGCCTTGGAAAGCTTTGCCGGACGCACCGGCCTGTCACCTGCCGACGGATTGGCCTTTTTCGTGTCGATCAATGAGATGGAAGCCGTACGCGACGCAGCACAGGCTGGTGGCCGGATCGTCTTTGTGACCGGATCGAATACCGACTACCAGCAAGCGGCTACGTTGGGGTTGGTCAGTGACAAAGACACAGCAAAGCCGCGTCAGGCTGCGCTGAGCGAAACGCAGGAATGATGCAGCACGCTGATGCGGCGGTTCACGGGGACAGGGCAGGTTTGGTGGGTGATGAGAGGCTCGAACTCCCGACATCTTCCGTGTAAAGGAAGCGCTCTACCAACTGAGCTAATCACCCGCTGGCGATGCTTTAGAATATCGCGCGGCATGATGCAAGAGCTAGCGTAGCCGGGGGCCAGCCCCCGGACCCCCGGGATATTTATGCTCGGACGATGAAGCAGCACGGCGCT
>PUNR01000001.1 GCA_003551805.1 Loktanella sp. | reverse complement strand
CTGTCGAGGTCGTGCGCGCAAGGCGGATGGACTATTACCGCCACATGGCCGACGGCACCGGCCCGCGCATCGCGGTGGTGCAGGATATGGATGGTGCGGATGCCATCGGGGCCTTTTGGGGCGAGGTGAATACAACCATTCACAAAGGTTTCGGCCTTTGCGGTGCGCTAACCAATGGCCTGATGCGCGATCTGGGCGATCTGGCCCCCGGTTTCGGGGTTCTGGCAGGGTCCATCGGCCCCTCGCACGGGTTTGTCCATGTGACCGAGGTTGCCGTGCCCGTCACCGTTTTCGGCCTGACCATCGCACAGGATGATTGGGTCCATGCCGACCGCCATGGCGCTGTGGTGATCCCCGCCGATTACCTGCCCGAACTGCCTGCCGCCATCGCCAAAATGCAGCAGGCGGAACGCATCGTTCTGGATGCCGCCCGCGCCCCTGATTTCGATTTCACCCGCTTCACGACGGCATGGGCCGCGTTTGAAGCGGCCCGCACATAAAGGAGTATCCCCCATGTCACGTTTACCGATCCCCCAGACCATTCAATTCATCAAATCCCCCGGCCGTGATGCGCAGGCCGATAACGCGCCGGTCGTTACGCTGGTGGCGGAAATTCTTGCCCGCGTGGGCCGCGAAGGTGACGCCGCCGTGCGCGATTATTCCGCGCAATTTGACGGTGCGACGCTCGACCATTTCGAGGTGTCGGCGGCGGACCGTCAGGCCGCGCTGGACCGGCTGGACCCGCAGACGCGGGCAGATACCGAATTTGCGATCAGCAATGTCCGTGCCTTTGCCGAGGCGCAGTTGGGCACGCTTTCGGATCTGGAGATTGAAATCCGCCCCGGCGTGCATCTGGGCCATCGCAATATCCCGCTGGAACGGGTGGGCTGCTATGTGCCCGGCGGGCGCTATCCGCTGTTGTCCGCGCCGATCATGTCGATCGTGCCCGCCAAGGTCGCAGGTGTGGGCGAGGTGATCGCCTGCCTGCCACCCAACGCGCATGAGGCGATGATTGCAGGCTGTCATTTGTCCGGTGCCGACCGGATTTTCCGCATCGGCGGCGCGCAGGCGATTGCGGCGATGGCGCTTGGCACTGAAACCGTGCCACCCGTGGATAAAATCGTCGGCCCAGGCAATGCCTTTGTGAACGAGGCGAAACGGCAGGTCTTCGGCCCTGTGGGGATCGACCAGCTGGCCGGCCCGTCCGAGATTTTCATTCTGGCCGACAGCACCGGCGACGCCGAAATGATCGCGACTGACCTGCTGGCGCAGGCCGAACATGATATCCGCACGCGTGTTGGGCTGATCACCACCGATGCCGCCCTTGCCGATGCCGTCCTGGCAGAGGTGGATCGCCAGTTGGAAACCCTGTCCACGGCTACCACCGCCGCCCAAGCGTGGCGTGACTATGGTGAAATCGCGCTTTGCCCTGACGAGGCGGCGATGATCGCCTATTCCGATATCGTCGCGGCAGAACATTTGCAGGTTCATACGCTGGATGCCAAGGCGATGGCGAAACGTCTGCGCCATTACGGGTCTTTGTTCATCGGGACGGATGCCAGCGTGGTTTATTCCGACAAATGCTGCGGCACCAACCACACGCTGCCCACGATGGGTGCGGGGCGGTATACCGGCGGGCTTTGGGTCGGGTCTTATGTGAAAACCGTGACACATCAATGGATGGACGCCGAAGGCGTGCATCAGGTGGCACCCCCTGCCGTGCGGCAATCTGCCTCTGAAGGGTTGGAAGGCCACCGCCGCGCCGCACAATTGCGACTGGACCGGTTGCAGGGCTAAACGGCGCGCCCTGCCTCCGTTACAGGGGGCGGGGCAGCGGCAGGATCGCCTGTTCTAACACGTGGCCGATCTGGCATAATGTCGCCTCGTCCCTGTGCTTTGTCACCAGTTGGCAGCCCAAGGGCAGACCGTTCGTAGCCAACCCGCAAGGCAGTGACAGCGCCGGATGACCTGTCACATTGAAGGGCAAGGTCCGCATCGCGGTCCAGACCGGCCCATCGGCGAAATCGGCAAAGGCGGGTGCCGGGCCAAGCGTGGTCGGCAGCAGGATCGCTGCATGGTCAGCGAAGATCGCATCGACAGCGGCGCGGAATTCGAGACCGATTTGGCGGGCGCGGGTGATATCGGCATCGTCCAGCACCGCGCCTGTCAGCAGGTTCCGGCGGGCATCCACACCGTATTTGTCGTAGTTTTGCGAAAGAGGGGTCCGGTGGATCGCCAACGCCTCGGCCTGTAGAATGACGGTGCCTGCGGCCTCTAGCCTGTCATAGACGGGCAAGGGGGTCAGGTGGATTTGCGCCCCCAGCAGCGACAGGGCGGCGGCGGTGTCATCCAATGCTTGCAGCAAGGCGGGGTCGCATCGGAGATCATCCGCGAACCAGTCGCGACAATAGGCGATTTTCATTCCCTTGATATCCTGCCCGACCTTGCGCATGGCGCCTGCTTCGGGGGTCATTGCGTCAAGCACCAGCGCGGCGTCAACGACGCAACCTGCCAGCGGGCCGATCACGTCAAGGCTGGGTGACAGCGGGAAACATCCCTGATCCGGCACAAAGCCATGTGTCGGTTTCAACCCCACGATCCCGCAATAGGCGGCGGGCGCGCGGATCGACCCGCCTGTATCTGTGCCAAGGGCCACACGCATCATACCGCCCGCCACGGCAGCGGCAGAGCCGGACGACGACCCGCCAGTGATATGGTCGGGGTTCCACGGGTTGCGCGCGGGTGGATTGGGTTGGTCCCATGCGGGCCCGGTCAGCGCGTATTCATAGGTAGCGAGTTTCGCCAGCGGGATCATCCCCGCCTGCCGCAAGCGCGCGACAACGGCAGCATCCTGCGCAGGCGTGGCGTCATGGGCATGTGACCCGCAGCGCGTGGGTTGGTTTGCGACGTCGATGATATCCTTGATGCCAAAGGCCAGACCAGCCAGCGGCGGGCGCTGGTCGGCGGGCATTTCGTCGATATCGCGGGCAAGGGCAAGCGCATCGGCATTTAGATCAACCACGGCGCGGGTGATCCCATCGCGGGCACTGATCCGGTCAAGTGCGGCCTGCGTCAGTTCCACCGCGCTGATCGCACCCGTCGCGATCAGGCGGGCCTGTTCCTGCAGGGGCAGATCAAGCGGGGCGGTCATGGTGTAACGAATTGGCGGTGTCATGCAGCGCCTTGGCTGCGGGGAAAAGGGCGGCAAGGTCGTCCGGCGACAGGGTGAACCCAAGGTCGCGCAAACGGGTGTCAAGGGTTTCGGGCGTCATAATCCACCTGTTTTGAATGTGTACGCAAAAATACTTGTGGCACGATTTCCCTTGTCTGGAAAGAGATCAGACGCGCTGTCACAGATTTTTTGCATAAGTATGCATTTTTTGATTGATCGACTCGCCCGATTGCGTCCATAGATATTTGCAAGCGTATGCAAAAGCTGCAAGGGCAGCCTCGGACCAAGGTGGGAAATATGGGAAATCAGGACGACACAGCGACAATGGCGAAAGGTGCCAAGCCAGCGAGCCGTCGTGATGACGGCCCACATCAGGGCAAGGTGATGCAGGTTGAACGTGCCGATTTTGCCGAACTCGTCCCCGAAGGCCGCGCGCCTGTGCAGGGTATGGACGGGTTCGATCCGTGCTATTCCGATATCGTAGATTATATCATCCGCTGCACCCACAAGATCTGGGACGAACGCGATGTCGGGCTGATCTATTCGCATTACACGCACAACGTCGTTCTCTATTTGCCGACGGGCACGATCTATAACCGTGAAGATGTGGTGCGCGATACGATCCAGCGGCTGG
>PUNR01000091.1 GCA_003551805.1 Loktanella sp. | reverse complement strand
TTTTCATATTTTCGATGGCTGCCGCTGGCCCCGCCGTGCAGCCGCCAAAGGTCGAGATATCGCGGAAATAGGACAGTTTGTCGGTGTCATCCTTGAACATCTCGAACACGGCATTGGTGGTGACACAGCACGAAATCGCGGCATAGCCTGATGCCACACCCTTGGCCATCGTCACGATATCGGGCTGCACGCCGAATTGCTGGTAGCCGAACCATGTGCCGGTACGACCAAGGCCGCAGACCACCTCGTCGATATGCAGCAGGATGTCGTATTTGCGGCAGAGTTCCTGCACGCCTTCCCAGTAACCGGATGGTGGCACGATGATGCCGCCGCCTGCGGTGATCGGTTCCAGACAGATCGCACCAATCGTGTCGGCGCCTTCGGCCAAAATCACATCTTCAATCGCCTGCACGGCCTTGGCGGCATATTCGGCACCGACGCTGCCGTCTTGGGACCGGTATTCCAGACAATGCGGCACGCGGATGAAACCGGGCGCAAAGGGGCCGTACTGCGCGTTGCGTTCGTCCTGCCCGCCTGCGGATAGCGCACCGATGGTCGTGCCGTGGTAATCACGGTCGCGGTACAGGATTTTGTATTTCTTGCCGCCGTAATGTTTGTGGCTGATCTGGCGGACCATCTTGAACGCCTTCTCGTTCGCCTCGGAACCGGAGTTGGCGTAATAGACGCGGTCCAGCCCCGGCATCTTTTCGGTCAGCATTTCAGCGAATTGCGCACCGGGGATGGTGCCGAGCGAGCCGCCGAAGAAACACATCTTGGTCACAGCATCGGAAATCGCCTTGCCCATACGTTCGCGGCCATAGCCGATATTCACGGTCCAGACCCCGCCTGAAACGCTGTCGATATGTTCCTTGCCTTTGATGTCCCAGACACGCAGGCCCCGGCCTTCGACGATGATACGCGGGTCGATGGTTTCATAGGGTTTATGCTGGCTTAAGTGATGCCAGACGTGGGCACGGTCAGCCTCGATCACGTGACCGGGGTCGTTTGCAAAGTTCAAAGTGTCCATGTCCGGCTGCTCCGTTTTGAAGGATAGGTTTCGGCTTGTGCGAATCCGATACGCACATTGCCTGATTGTCATGCAGTGTGACGTGTCTTTTGGCGGGTTCAATAGGGCCAGATCAAGCGCATAGGTAAGTCCAGTGATGCTGCGCCAATTTCTGCCATATGCAACTAAAATACAGATAACGTCATGAAAACGTGATATAAAGCACCGATTGTCGGCGGCAATGCTGCCGGAGAACCATCTTTGGCGGGCGTTTTGGGATGATTGACGCAGTTGCGGCATTTTCGTTCGCTGGATGCACCCTGATGCGGCAAAACTGCTTTGGCCTGCTTCGGGCGCATATGACCCTGACGATGCGGGCTGTCAGACAGCCACCTGTTGCGGTCAGCCAAAGTGAAAGCGGGGCCAACCCGCGTGCAAGTCACCGACCTGACGTTCAGGTCACAACACGGGAGACGGAAAATGAACTTACGGACATTGTTGCAAGGCGCTGTTGCTGGCGCCGCCGTTCTGACAGGGGCCAGCATGGCCAATGCGCAGGCTCTTGAAGAAATCACGATCGCTTATTTTCTGGAATGGCCGATGCCGTTTCAATACGCCAAGGTAAATGGCACTTATGACGAGGCGCTGGGCGTCAGGGTCAACTGGGTCAGCTTTGACGCTGGCACCGCTATGTCGGCGGCGATGGCGTCGGGTGATGTGCATATGTCGGTCAGTCAGGGTGTGCCGCCGTTTGTGGTGGCGACCTCTGCCGGGCAGGATTTGCAGATCGTCGATGTGGCCGTGTCCTACGCCGACAACGATAACTGCGTCGTCGCATCGGGGCTGGAGATCGATCAGGACACCGCAGGCGATCTGGCAGGCAAGAAAGTCGCCGTGCCCTTGGGCACCGCCGCGCATTACGGGTTCTTGCGCCAGATGGACCATTTCGGGATTGATCTGGCTTCGCTGGAAATCGTTGATATGGCCCCGCCTGACGGTGCCGCCGCAATTGCCAACGGGCAGGTCGATATGGCGTGTGGCTGGGGCGGTTCGCTGCGCCGGATGAAGGAATTCGGCAATGTGCTGCTGACGGGTGCGGAAAAGGAAGCCTTGGGCATTCTGGTGTTCGACGTGACATCTGCCCCTGCCAGTTTCGTCGCTGAAAACCCTGATCTGGTCGCTGCTTTCCTGCGCGTCACGGCCGAGGCCAATGCCGCATGGAACGACGGGTCCGGTGTGGAAGAAATGCTGCCTGTGATCGCGATGGATGCGGGCATGGATATCGACGCCACCCGCGACACGCTGGCGACTTTCGTGTTCCCGTCGGTCGAGGATCAGCTGTCGGATGCGTGGCTGGGTGCGAATGCCCCTAGCTTTATGAAAGGTGTGGCGGATGTGTTTGTTGAAAGCGGGTCGATCCCGTCGTCGCTGGACAGCTATGCCGACACGATCAACCTTGGCCCGCTGATGTCGCTAAGCGAGATGTGATCCACCCTGTCGCTGGCGCGTGATGTCGCGCGCCAGCACCCAAGCCGAAAGAACCGCCTATGTCAGGACTACAGATCGACCGTTTGTCGATGCGCTTTGATTTGCCCAACGGAACATCGGTGCAGGCGTTGAAGGACGTCTCGCTTGATTTGCAGGCCGGGGAGCTGTTGTCGGTCCTTGGTCCTTCGGGGTGTGGCAAGACCACCTTGCTGAATATCGTGGCGGGGTTTCTTGCGCCGACGGACGGGCAGATCGTGCTGAACGGCAAACGCGTGCGCGGGCCGGGTGCCGAACGCGGCATGGTGTTCCAGCAGGGTGCATTGTTCGAATGGATGAACGTGCGCCAGAACGTGGGTTTCGGGCCGTCGATGAAAGGCATGGCCAAAGCTGAAAAGGCCGGGATCGTTGATCACCTGCTGGATGTCGTCGGTTTGCAGGATTTCAAGGACAAGGCAGTTTACGAATTGTCGGGCGGGATGCAGCAGCGCGTGGCGCTGGCCCGCTGTCTGGCGAATGATCCCGATGTGATCTTGATGGATGAACCGCTTGGTGCGCTGGATGCGCTGACGCGCGAAAAGATGCAGGGACTGGTTTTGAAGCTGTGGAAAGAGACCGGCAAGACCATCATCCTGATTACCCATTCGGTGGAAGAGGCGCTTTTGCTGGGTGAACGCCTGCTGGTTATGGCCCCGCGTCCGGGGCGTATCCATAAGGAATACCGCCTGCCTTTTGCTGAAATGGGTGTCGGGCAGGATTTACGCGTGGTGAAAAAGCACCCCGAATTTGCCGCAAGGCGTGAAGAAATCTTGTCGATGATCTGGGACATGGAAGAAGAAATCATGGGCCGGACGGAGGCCGTGTGATGGAGCTTTTAGGCAATCTGGGCAACGAACTTTGGGCCGTGCTGGGCACGATTGCCCGCGCGATCCCCTATCTGGTCGGCTATGTTCTGCTGATCCTTGCGACGATGCTGGTCTGGACTGGCATCAAACGCCTACTGCGGCCCAAGCGGGATTATTTTTCGCTGAAAACCGTCACCTTTGGCGATGAAAGTGCTGTGACATCGAACGGCGTCGCCTCTGTCGTGTCGGTGGTGTTGATCTTTGTGCTGTGGGCGGCGTTTACGGGCTCCAAGCTCTTGCCATCTTTTTTGCATGCGCCGGGGGCGTTTCTGGGTATGGGCGAGTTTACCTATACAATCACCACGCCCGCCGGCGAAACCGATGATGCGACTGTTGTCGTGCTGGTGCATCCGGTCGGTGCCACTGTCGAAGCCCCCGAAATTGAACTAGGCGAGGGGATCGCCAAGAAT
>PUNR01000008.1 GCA_003551805.1 Loktanella sp. | reverse complement strand
TGGATGCACTGATCCCGCATTACACCGACAAGCATCTGTTCATTCACATGACCGGCATGTCTGATGCGGCTTGGAACCGCGCGCAAGAAGTGGGCGCGCACATTTCATTGGCCGTTCCGATTGAAAAGCAGATGCGCCACGGTCTTCCCCCGATCCAGAAAGCCATAGATATGGGCATGGCACCATCGTTGTCCGTTGATGTGGAATGCACGATGACCGCTGATTTTTTCACCCAGATGCGCAGCCTGATGACTGTACAGCGCATGTTTGCAAACCAGATTGCCTTGGAAGAAGGACCAGAGGCTGCACCGGCGTTGATGGATGTCCGCGACGCAATCACCTTTGCCACGGTCAATGGCGCTGCTGGCCTGAAACTGGATCACAAGATCGGCTCGCTTACACCCGGAAAAGAGGCAGACATCATTCTTCTGGATGCTGACGCTTTGAATGTCGCGCCTTTGAACAACGCAGCCGGGGCTGTTGTGACGCTGATGGAACGGTCTAACGTGGAAACCGTTCTGGTTGGCGGGCAGATCAAGAAGTGGAAAGGCGCAATGGTTGGCCACGATATCGCCGCCCTTCGTGACCAGATTGTAGCGTCTCGCGACTACTTGTTCGAAACGGCCGAAGTCGAAGTGCCGTTGTTCGACTGACGACATGAAACACCAATCGCCACGGGCACCGCCCGTGGCGTATAATGCGCAATCAGCCTGCACAAAGAAACAAGACCTATATTGTCGTCAGACATGGGCCTGATTTTGATGCACCTTGCAAACGCGCGAAAAATTGCGCGGCACTTAGAATTAGGCGCTGGAAAAGTGATATGATCCTCGCAAACTGGACCATTCGAGGGGCAGGCCAAGCATGAACTTTCAAGGGTCATCTGGGCGCATAATTCGTTTTACGCTATCTTACGTACAAAGCTGGCCTTCGCTGCCTGACTGTACCCGGAAAATTGGGCCAGCCAGTGCTTTGCAGTTGGATGTAACCGCCTGCGTCAGGTGAAGCGGCATGACGTTGTTTTTGCCAACACCCGACGCTCGCCCGTTATCCGGTCATGGCGCAAGAAACCCGACCGTTGCAATCACAAGCCCGCCCAGTAGCATGGTCTCGATGATCACAAGCATGGCTGCGCCACGGCCTACCTGCATGATCCGCGCAAGCGACGTTTTCAGGCCAACCCCCGCAATGGCAATCACAAGCGCCCATCTGGACAATGTCCCTGTCGCTTCGATGACAGTTTCTGGTACATATCCGATGCTGCTGGCGGTGCTGGCCGCCAGAAAGGCCACGACAAACCATGGCAATAGCGGCGGGCGGCGCATGTCTGTTGCTTTGGCGGCATCGCTTGCGAAAACCCGGATCACGACGGCCACGATAATCAGGACCGGCGCAAGAAGAGCGACGCGCATCAGTTTTACCGCTGTGGCCGTTTCCCCTACTTCGGGCGAAACCGAAAAGCCTGCGCCAACGACCTGTGCCACATCATGGATCGACGCCCCAAGAAATATGGCAGCAGCACCGTCTGACAGACCCAAGGTGTTTACCAGTATCGGGTAAAGGATCATTGCAACAGTCGACATCAAGGTCACTGCGGCCACCGTGAAGACCAGCCGTTCCTCGGACCGGTCATCACGCGGCAAGATCGCGGCGATTGCCACCGCAGCCGAAGCGCCGCAAATCGCCACGGCACCACCCGACAACAGACCAAACCGCCAGCCATGACCAAACGCCGGCGCAAGGGCAACGCCAATCAGAATTGTAACGACAACAGCGCCGACCACCAAAAGCGCGACCGGCCAGCCAAGATCAACCAGCAACATCAGGCTGACCCTGAACCCAAGAAGTGCGACGCCCAGCCGCAACAGCGTTCCAGCCGCCGCGTTCACGCCTGCGCGACACGGTCCTTCTTCACCAAGAAAATTCAACACCATGCCGAACAGCAACGCCATCAGCATCACGGGTGCCCCGTAGTGATCTGACACAAACTGGGCTGCCAGTGCGACCATCACGGCCACGCCCAGCCCCGGACCCAGCGCGCGCAGCGCCGCACCCTTCGTGTGAAGGGCCGCCATTGAAACACGACTTGCCATATTAGTGATTCAGTACCTTGCTTAGAAAATCTTTGGCACGGTCAGTGTTCGGGGCGCCGAAGAATTCTTCTGTTGGACGGTCTTCGACAATAGCACCTGCATCCATGAACTCCACGCGGTCGGCAACCTTGCGTGCAAAGCCCATCTGGTAGGTTACAACCATCATCGTTGTGCCGTCTTGGGCAAGCGCGACCATGACGTCAAGGGCCGGGGTGGGTTCATCGAAAAGCATCGCAATCGGGTCGATGGCCAAAGCGCGGCAAATTGCGACGCGCTGCGCGTCCGCATTTCGCTTGGAATGAAACAGGCCAAAGCCACTGTCAGATTGTTTGCGACACACAAGGTGACGTTGCATCCGTAATCCGTGCTAAGATTGTTTTTGAGAGATTTTGTCGCTAAGCCGCAAGATCAAAACCAGATGAACACAGCTGCAAGGCGAAACCATGGAAAATCAGCGCAGTTTAGCCAGACGCCCGGTGACGCCATTTGTGGTGCTTGGTGTTCTTGCCTTGGCCGTGATCCTGTCTGTCTGGTGGGTCACCCGCCCGGGACCGTTGTTGATCCAAGGCGAGGTTGCCGCGCCGCGTGTCGATGTCTCGGCCCGTATTTCCGGGCGCGTCGCCGAACTGGCCGCTGATCTTGGCGGTCGGGTCGAAGCGGGTGATACCCTTGCGCTTTTGTCCAATCCACAGCTGGTGACGGCCCATGCGGCAGCGGCGTCTGGCGTGACCGTCGCCCAAGCGTCCGAGGCCGCGGCAGGGTCAACGCGCCCCGAAGTCATCCGCGCCCGCGAGGCCGAACTGGCCGCAGCACAGGCCGATCTGCGATTGGCCGAAGAACAGTCAGCACGCGATACTGAATTGTCGCAACAGGGCCTGCGTCCGCAGGCGGCAATCGACCAGTCGGTGCGCAACGTCGATACCGCCGCCCGCAGGGTCGAAGCGGCAGAAGCCCAGCTTGACCTTGCCAATGCCGGCGCGTCCCCCGAAGAACGCGCCGTTGCTGCGGCCCAAGTGGCACAGGCCGAGGCGTCACTTGCCCAGCGGCAGGCCGATCTGGATGAACTGACGATCATTGCCCCGCTCAGCGGCGAGATATCGGCGCGCCTTGTCGAATTGGGTGAAAACATTGGCCCCGGTGCGCCGATGTTCACGATCGTCGATCTTGATCAGGCATGGTTCACCTTCAACCTGCGCGAAGACCTGCTGGACGGATTGCAGATTGGCGATGTCCTGTCCGTTCACATCCCTGCGCTGGATCGCGACATCGACGCGCAGATTACCCTGATCAACGTGCAGGGGCAGTTTGCCAGTTGGCGCGCGACCCGCGCTACCGGTGATTTCGATCTGCGCAGCTTTGAATTGCGCGCCCGTCCGACAGAACCTGTCGCAGGTTTGCGTCCGGGCATGTCGGCGCTGATCTCGCTGGGCAGGTAAACGATGCTGCGGGTCATGCTGCGCGAGTTTCGGCTGATCCTGCGCAGCCCGGCACTGGCCGGTCTGGTGGTCGTGCTGCCGCTGGTCATGCTGTTGGTGCTGGGCGGGATCTTTCGTGCCGGTATTCCGACAGGCATGGCGCTGGCGGTCGTTGATCTGGACCGGTCCGCCCTGTCGCGCGACATCACCCGCATGCTGGATGCGACACCCGAAGTGCAGGTGACGCATCAGGCACTCAGCTTAACCGAGGCGCGCAGCCTGATCGTTTCGGGTGCCGTGCGTGGTGCGGTTTAT
>PUNR01000120.1 GCA_003551805.1 Loktanella sp. | reverse complement strand
TTTCATCTTTGCCTTTGGTATCCAGATTGCGGGCTGGGGTCTGGTGCATTTCCGCAATGATTACGGGTTCACATGGATTCTTTGGCTGATGGTGGTCGTGATCGTCACCGACATTTTCGGCTATTTCGCGGGTAAATCCCTAGGCGGCCCGAAATTCTGGCCCAAGATCAGCCCCAAGAAAACATGGTCCGGCACGGTTGCCGGCTGGCTGGGGGCGGCGCTGGTGGGTGGCGTGTTCATGATATTCACCAATGTCGGGTTCATCATCGTGCCGCTGTCCATGGCGCTTAGCTTTGCGGGGCAAATGGGCGACATCGCGGAAAGCGCGCTGAAACGGCGGATGAAAGTCAAAGACAGCTCGACCCTGATCCCCGGGCATGGTGGGCTGTTTGACCGGTTCGATGCCTTGCTGGGGGGCGCGATTTTCATGATCGTCGTCGCCGATATCTTCGACATTCCCGGGGTCGCGTTTTGAAGCGGATCAGCTTGTTCGGCGCGACCGGTTCCGTCGGGCAAAGCGCTGTTGATCTGATCGCGCGTGATCTGGATTCTTACGATGTCGTAGCTTTGACAGGCGGGCGAAATATCGCAAAATTAGCAAGCGATGCCATAGCGTTGCGCGCCAATCTTGCGGTGACATGTTACCCTGATTGTTATGACGAATTGAAAGACGCCTTGTCTGGCACAGGCATCGCAGTCGCCGCCGGTGACACCGCCATAGCAGAGGCTGCGACGCATCATGTTGACTGGGCGCTGTCGGCGATCATCGGGTCCGCCGGGCTGGTGCCCGGCATGACGGCGCTGGAACATGGCACGACATTGGCGTTGGCAAATAAAGAAAGCCTTGTCACCGCAGGCCCTTTGCTGATGGCGCGGGCCAAGGCTGCTGGTGCCACCATCCTGCCGGTGGACAGCGAACATTCGGCTGTGTTTCAGGCGCTGGTGGGCGAAGATATGGCCGCTGTCGAACGGGTTATCATTACCGCCAGCGGTGGCGCGTTTCGGGACTGGCCCAAAGACCAGCTGGCGACAGCGACCTTGGCGCAGGCATCCAGCCACCCCAATTGGGACATGGGTCAGCGGATCACGATTGATAGCGCGTCTATGTTTAATAAGGCGATGGAACTCATTGAAACCAAAGAATTCTTTGGCGTACCTTCCAGCATGATCGAAGTGTTGGTGCACCGCGAAAGCCTGATCCATGCGATGGTCGGGTTCAATGATGGCGCATTGATGGCCCATGTCGGCCCGCCCGATATGCGTCACGCCATCGGCTATGCGCTGCACTGGCCCGACCGCAAACATCTGCCGGTCGAACGGCTTGATCTGGCCAAGATCGGATCACTGACCTTCGAAGCTCCTGACGAGGACCGTTATCCTGCCTTGGCTTTGGCGCGTTTTGTGATGGAAACCGGCGGTTTGGCAGGCGCTGTTTTTAACGCGGCCAAAGAACGCGCGCTTGACGGATTTATCGCTGGCGACATCGGCTTTTTGCAGATGTCGGCGGTGGTTGCGGGCACGCTCGACAAAATGTCATCGGGGGACGGGCTGCAATTGCGGGACATGACCCTAGATAGCGTGTTAGAGGCCGACAGGCTGGCCCGTATCTATGCGGGCGAAATCATGAAAAAATTGGGATAACACCTTGGATCTGATGCAATTCGTGCCGATGTTCGGCAACTTCGCTTTCATGATCGTGGCATTTGTCGTCGCCCTGTCGGTGATCGTGGCGATCCATGAATATGGCCATTACATCGTCGGCCGCTGGTGCGGCATCAAGGCAGAGGTGTTTTCGCTGGGCTTTGGTCCGGTGATTTACAGCCGGATGGACAAGCACGGCACGCTTTGGCAGGTCGCAGCCTTGCCTTTGGGCGGTTACGTCAAGTTTCTGGGCGATGCCAATGCTGCCAGCGTCGGGTCAGATGGCAGTGTTGATCCGGTCGATGCGCGCCGCACGATGACCGGCGCACCGCTTTGGGCGCGCACGCTGACGGTGGCGGCGGGGCCGGTATTCAACTTTATCCTAGCCATTGCGATCTTTACCGGATCGATCATGTATCAGGGCCGCACGACAGAGCCTGTGACATTCGGTCAGGCGCAACCTTTGCCCGCGCAATTCCAGACCGATTTGCAACCCGGTGACGTTATCGCCGCGATTGAAGGCTTTGCCTTTACCGATGCTGAACGCGACGCATCGCTGATCGACCTTTTGCCGCTGCAGGAAAACCTGACCTATACGGTGATCCGCGACGGGCAGCAGATGGATGTCACTGGCCCTTACCTGATGCCACCGCTTATTTCGGGCCTTGCGCCGCGGTCTGCGGCGGATAGCGCGGGCCTGCGGATTGGCGATGTCATCACCGCCGTAGACGACGAACCGGTCTTTGCCTTCCGTCAGTTGCAGCAAAAAGTCATTGCCGCCGAAGGCGCGCCGCTGGACCTGACGGTCTGGCGTCAGGGCAATCTGCTCGACGTGACCCTGTCCCCGCGTGTGACCGATGAGCCACAGCCGGGGGGTGGATTTGCACAATCCTACCGGATTGGGATCACCGGGCAGTTGTTCTTTAATGCCGAAACCGAAACCGTCGGTTTGTTCGAGGCGGGACGCCTTGGGGTCGAAGGGCTGTGGAACACAGCGACTACCTCAATCTCGGCTTTGCATCACATCATCGTCGGGCGGATTTCGACCTGCAACCTGTCAGGCCCTGTCGGTATCGCCGAAACAAGCGGGTCGATGGCACGCCAAGGCACGCAGAGTTTTATCTGGTTTATCGGGGCTTTATCGGCTGCGGTGGGTTTGATTAATCTGTTCCCGATCCCCGTGCTGGATGGTGGCCATTTGATGTTTTACGCCTACGAGGCCGTGACACGCCGCAAACCAAGCGACCGCGCGGTGCAGGTGTTTATGTTCCTTGGCTTGGCGCTGATCCTGACGATGATGTCATTCACCGTTTTGAACGATACGATATTTTGCCGCTAAATTGGTGGCAATCGCTCGCTTTGCGCAAGATGTGGTTTTGACAACGCGAAATATTGCGGCTACGTCAGTCCTTATCTGGATTTTCACGACAGGCGGGCAAAATGCAAAAACTTGGTGGACGCGTTTGGGCGCAAGGCGCGGCAACAGCGCGTGTGGTCGCGGTTGTAACGGGCATGGCCGTCGCGGTTTCTGGTCCGGCGGCCGCACAGGGCGTCGCCTTCAGCAGTTTTTCGATAGAAGGCAACCAGCGGGTTGCTGATGGTACGATCCTGACATTTGCAGGTCTGCGCGCGGGCGAAGCCCTTAGCACGGCAGAACTGAATGATGCCGCCCAGCGTATTCGTGAATCGGGATTGTTCGAAACAGTGGATGTCATCCCGCAGGGTGGCACTTTGGTCATCCGTGTTGTCGAATTCCCCACGATCAATCGCATCAGCATCGAAGGCAACAGCCGCCTGCGCGATGCCCAATTGCTGCCGCTTGTGCAAAGCGAACCGCGCCGCGTCTTTAACCCCGTGCTGGCAGAGGCTGACACGACCGCGATCACCCAAGCCTATGCCAATCAGGGCCGGATCAATGCCGTGGTGACACCGCGCATCATCCGGCTGTCTGAAAACCGTGTCGATCTGGTGTTTGAAGTCACCGAATCCGGCGTGACCGAGATTGAGCGTATCGGTTTCCTTGGCAATCGCACCTATTCAGCCGAACGCCTGCGCCGCGTTCTGGACACCAAACAGGCCGGTCTGCTGCGCGCCTTGGTGCAGCGCGACACGTTTTCGCCTGACCGCATCAACCAAGACCGGCAATTGCTGACCGATTTCTACCGGTCTCGCGGCTTTGTCGATTTTGAAGTG
>PUNR01000260.1 GCA_003551805.1 Loktanella sp. | reverse complement strand
TGGCCTCACCCGATCAAGGAGGCACCCCATGCCCTCCATCACCGCCCCGATCATCCGCCGTCGTCCCGACGGATCCATCGACTTCGACCACTACGACCGCATTGCCCGCCGCCAGCGCGCCCGCGACCAACGGGCCGCACTCGAAAGGCTGGCCGCGTCTGCGCGCAGCCCACTCGGCGTGTCGTGGCGTTGGTTGTTTGGCCCGGGTTCGCTGATCAGAAGTTCATGGTGGCCGCACCTTTGCAGGGCCCGCTTTTCGGCGCACAGCCGTCGGTAGAGGGCAGCGCTGTGACCGGCCGCTGTCGCAAGATGCTTCGACTGCAATGCTTCGACTTCACAGGCCGCTGTCCGCCCCTTGCGAAGGCGACGTCAGGATCGACCTGCCCGGCCCACAGCAGACGTTGCACGGCCGCTCCGGTGCCGCGCCGCAGCGTCGACAGACCGGTCATTCATGCATCGCGCAGCATTTTCGAGGTCCTAGTGGGATGGTGCGGACCTTTCGGTCATTCGCCTCAAGCGTGCGGCCTTCGCTTGCGCCTGCAGCATCGCAAGCAGATGTAAGATCTTACAACGTGTTTTCTACGAAGCACTGCTCTGCTTCGAGGCGACACTTTCACTGACCCATTCTTCTATTGCTGCGAGAACAGGTGGAAGACGGATGGCAAGCCCGCCTGAAAAATCTTCGAATTCCGGTGAGTTGAGCACATTGAGGCCGACGACGACAGGAACATCCATCGCCAAAGCTTCGGCGATGACTTCGCGAAAGCCGCGACCTTGAACCTCGTGCTTTCCGAACTTGTTGATTATGAGCACATCTGCCCCCCGCACCAGACTGGCGCTGACCAGCCCTACAGCGCTTTCGAGAGCGGCTAGATCCAGGCGGCAGCCGCGCGCTGAACGGCCAAGATTCTGGCTTATGCGCATGACTGGCCCGTCGGGTAGAACCTGAACATCCATGTCGCAGGATCCACCATCAATCCGGTCAGTGTTGATCTGCACGACACCACCGACCTTCAGACCGCGCGTAGCGAGGTCATTGGCCAACTGGAAAAGGATCAGATCCGTATCGCCGCGACCAGGGGCCGCCATATATGCAAGTTTCATATTTATCAGCTCTTATGTTTGACAAAAGGGTTGGAACTCGACGAGTGCGCCCTGCGGTAAGTGTTCGATTTCAGCGGGCAGGAACATCAGGCCATCCGCAAATGGCAGTCGGCTGACACGGCCGGAATGAGTGGCATCCTCGAAGGACATGATCTCACGCCCGAGCGCATCGAAGCCTGCAAGGGTTGCAGGCCTCAATTCGCAGCGCCCTGCCTTGCGCCGAATAGCGTGCGCGGTAATGACGTGCCGCCTCGGGTTATTGTCGGATCTGTGACCTGCAAGCTTCCGAACCAGCGCCGTTCCGAACAGTTGCCATGTGACGAAGGCCGAGAGCGGATTGCCCGGAAGGCCCATCCAGAGCGCAGATCCCACACGCCCGAACGACACCGGCTTGCCCGGCTTGATCGCAACGCCGCTGAAGAAGACCTCCGCGCCCAGATCGCCAAGCGCAGGTTTCACATGATCCGCTTCACCCACTGAAATCCCGCCTGTCGTAATCACCAGATCGGCCCAGGCGGACAGATCCGCCAATTGGGATCGCAATCCGTTGCGGCTGTCAGCACCCCGTTCCGGGCCAATTAGGTCGATACCTGGTTTGGCCAGTATGGCTGCGAGCATGGGTGTGTTGACGTCCCAGATTTGAGTGACCTGCCTGGAGTCTCCCACCTGTCGTATCTCGTCTCCTGTCACAAGCAGGGCAACGCGAATGCGCCGGTGCAGGGTTACGCTGCCGATCCCAGCTGCTGCGCAGGCGGCAATCGCACGAGGCTCGAGGTGCTGGCCCGATCGCAGGATCGTCTCTACGGCGGCCATGTCGCTGCCAGCGCGGCGGATATTCAGACCTGCTTCCGGTCGCCGGAAAAGGCGCACATCTTCGCCGATACGAACAGTGTTTTCTTGCATCACCACGGCGTCCGCCCCAGCGGGAATTGGAGCGCCGGTGAATACACGCGCAGCTGTCATCCCTGTGACGGGCGCAGCCGGTGCTTGTCCGGCGGCAACACGGTCAGAAACTGACAGCGTCCACGGCCCATGACCTGTGAGCGTAGAAGTATCGACTGCATAGCCATCCATCGCGGCGTTGTCGAAGGGAGGTGCCATGAAATGCGACCGAACGGGCGCAGCCAAAACCCGACCAATGCCATCAACAAGTGCAATCTCTTCGGTACCGGTCACCTCATGCGACTTTGCTGCGATGCAGGCCAAGGCCTCATCAATGCTGACCATCGCCTTGGAGTACTGCATCGTGTCGCACCCGCAACCCTCTGGTGCGAGATGTTGCAATGCGGCCAAGTTGGGGGCGGAATCGTACCACCCTGGCGCGTCAGGGGTACGGCCCAGAAGTTTGTTCAGCAAAATATGTCTCCTGAGGTAAATTGCCGCCGCGTCTTCATGCGCAAAGACATGCTTTGCAGATCTCGGGTCGTTAGCCGGACGCGGGCAAGCGGTAAGAGAATCGCCGTTTCTGCGATAAGGTGACGCTGGACATGGGTCATGAACTGCACAAGCTGCTCGGCCTCAGGCGCAGTTGGCACGCCCGGGGCTTCGAGGCATTGCGTAAGGATCTTTCGGACCCGCGGCAGCAGCGCACTGGCGGCACCCTGGTCGATCATTACGCGCGTGATCGACTGTTCAATCTTGTCCTCGGGTGGGCATCGGCGGCGCATGTGCGGGAAGAGATCCTCAGCCTCGTCGCGCAGATGGGTGGGCAGATCCTCGTTCAGGAAATGTAGAACCTTTTGTGCTGCCTCACGATCCAGCGCTTCCGAACCGATGATCCGCTCGATCTCGGTGCAAACCCGCCGCACGCAGAAATTATTATTTGCAATGAAGGCGAGTGGATGGCTCAAAAGCACAAGGTCGGTCGGGCATTGAGCATCCCCGCGCCGATGCATCGGTATCGGTATCATGTCTGTCCCTCATCAAGAATGGTTCAGATCGGCTTGAGATTTGCACCCTGGATGTCGCCGCTTGCCGCCAGACCGGCAATGTAGTCCCGCGACGCACGTGCCCAAGCGGCCTTTTCCAGCGCTCGCGCGATTTTCGGCGCGACAATCGCATAAGGCAGCACAAGCCCCGGCGCGACCGCATTCAACCGGATGATGTGCCAGCCGTGGCGCGTCTGCACTGGCTCTGGCGTAATGCCCCCTTCATCGAGACGGCGTAATACCGCCTCGAACTCTGGCACCGTGTCATCAGGGCCAAGTTGGCCCAAGGCACCGCCTGCGGATTTGGACCCGCAATCGCTGTCGCGCGCGGCCAGCGCGGCAAAACCCTTGGCATCGCCTCGGAGACGCTCGATCAGCGCTTCGGCCCGTTCCCGCGCAGCCGCGCTGATCTCTTGATCCCGCGGATCACAAGCACAAAGGATGTGCGACACGTCCCATAAGGGGGCAGAGCGGAAGCGGGCGGGGTCGCGAGCCCATTCGGCATTGATGTCAGCGTCGGTGATGAGTGGGATTTCAAGGGCGTCTTCCAGAAGTTGCCGAATAAGCGCCTCGTCCTCGGTTTCAAACCGGCCCGGGGCCAGTTCCTGCACGTCTGCTGTCAGACCACGCTTTTCGGCTTCTTGCAGCAAAAGGGCGCGGATCGTCAACGCTTGCGCTGCCTTGCGCCAGGCAAGCCCCGGCTTGCCTTTAGGGGCTACGTGGTTCTGGGCCTCGGCGGCGATGGCCGCCGAGGAAATGGTTTTGCCGTTCACGACGACATCAGGGAACAGGGTTTCTTGCATGGCGCTTAC
>PUNR01000149.1 GCA_003551805.1 Loktanella sp. | reverse complement strand
GACGGTCCTTTTGGCAGGGCCCGCGAGGGGCGGCAAGGTCAATCAGCGCAACCGCGCAGGCCGTTGATGACATCGGCCAGTTCCTGCGCCAGATCAGCATCAAGCGGGGACGACATCACATAGCCGGATCCAATCTGCGCCTGCAGCCGCGCCTGCACGATCTGATGGCCGCACAGCGTTGCGGTAATATCTTCGCCCACCGACAAAGCCGTGAATGTTGCAAACCGCAAACGGTTTTCGCTGTCCATCGCGATTGCCAGCCGCAGCATCCCGTCATCGGCATGCATCACTGTCGCCTGCACACCTGACAGGGACAGATCAAAATCGCCGACACCGCCGTTGAACCGCAGATCCTGCTGGGCGAAAGCACCGCCAGCGGTCAGGCCGAAACCTAGGGCCAGAATTGCTGCACGCATCAATATTGATCCTCGCTGACCTGCTGCCAAGGTTTGACCAGATTGCCAAAGCGGGTGAACTGCCCTTCAAAGCTTAGTTCGACCGTCCCGATCGGCCCGTGGCGCTGTTTGCCGATAACGACCTCGGCCTTGCCGTGCAGACGTTCCATTTCTTCCTGCCAAGCGGCCATCTTGTCCATTTCATGATCGCCGGGTTTTTCGCGTTCTTTGTAATATTCTTCGCGGAACACGAACATCACCACATCAGCGTCCTGCTCGATCGAGCCCGATTCGCGCAAATCCGACAATTGCGGGCGCTTGTCTTCGCGGCTTTCGACCTGACGTGATAACTGCGACAGCGCGATGACAGGGATGTTGAGTTCCTTGGCGATAGCCTTCAGGCCCATCGTGATCTCGGAAATCTCGTTCACGCGGTTTTCGGACCGTCCGGTGCCACGCACCAGTTGCAGGTAATCAACCATCAACACATCAAGGCCGTGCGTCCGCTTCAGCCGCCGCGCGCGGGCGGCAAGCTGCGAGATCGGCAGGGCAGGGGTGTCGTCGATGAACAACGGACATGCTTCAAGCGATTTGGCGGCATCGACGAAACGGCGGAATTCGGTTTCGGTCATGTCACCGCGGCGGATCTGTTCTGACGGGACCTCTGCCGCTTCGGACAAGATACGCGCGGCAAGCTGTTCGGCGCTCATCTCCAGCGAATAAAACCCGACGACGCCGCCATCCACAGCGCCTTCGGTGCCATCAGGCAACATGCCTTTCTTATAGGCCTTGGCGATGTTGAAGGCGATGTTCGTCGCAAGCGAGGTTTTCCCCATCGACGGACGTCCGGCAAGGATCAAAAGGTCGGATTTATGTAAACCACCCAGCTTTTTGTCCAGATCAATCAGGCCCGTGGACACACCCGCCATGCCACCATCACGCTGATAGGCGGCGTTGGCGACATTCACCGCATCGGTGACGGCGCGCAGAAACGACTGGAACCCTTGATCCGTTGTGCCCTGTTCGGCCAGCGCGTAAAGCGCTTGTTCCGCTTCGACAATCTGGTCTTTGGGTTCGCTGTCGACATTGACCTTGGCGGCCTTGTCGGAAATGTTGCGCCCAACCTGAATAAGTTCGCGGCGCACCGCCAGATCATAGATCATCTGCGCATAATCGCGCGCAGCAAAGGCCGAAATCGCCGCCCCCGCAAGACGGGCCAGATAGGCCGGACCGCCCAGTTCTTTCAGCCCTTCGTCGTCTTCCAGAAAGGTCTTAAGGGTCACGGGGCTGGCCAGCGCATTCTTGGAAATCCGCGTCGCGGCGGTCTCAAAGATGCGGGCATGGACTGGGTCGTAAAAATGCTTGGGACCGATGATCGCGGCGACACGGTCAAAGATGTCGTTGTTGGTCAGGATCGCGCCCAGCAATTGCTGCTCTGCCTCGATGGAATGGGGCATAAGATCGACAGCTGCATCTGGCGTGCCGGATGCGTTGAAGGTTGATATTTCGTTCATCGGTCACCTCGCCTCGTCGGAATTGTCTTAGCAGGCCAAAGGGGGCTGGCGCCAGACTGGATAAGTCGGTGGACAGGCATGGGGGTAAGCCTGTGGATAATAATCCGGCCACCATGCGTCTACCAGATCAAGTGCGGCGCGATCCACCAGCAACGATTGCTTGCGTTGGCGCCTGTCTGCTATCCTCACGGCCTGTGGATAACTTTCGCCGCCTCAGGCGGAAGGCCGCCAACCAGCCGGATCGCGCAGATAGTCTTCGACCGCTGCCAGCGTTTCGGGATCATAGGCGCCGCGGGCCTTGGCCTCTGCCAGCACGTCCCACCATGTGCACAAATGCAGCAATTGCACACCATGATCGGCCAGCGTTTTTTCGACGCCTTCGAAGATGCCATAGTAGAAGATCACGGCGGTTGCCGCACAGGTCGCACCTGTGTCACGGATTGCATCAACGAAAGACAGCTTTGATCCGCCATCAGTGGTCAGATCTTCGACCAGCAGTACACGCTGGCCTTCGGTCATGACACCTTCGATACGCGCATTGCGCCCGTAGCCTTTGGGCTTCTTGCGCACATAGGTCATCGGCAAGGCCAGACGTTCCGCCACCAAAGCGGCAAAGGGTATCCCCGCCGTTTCACCGCCTGCGATATTGTCAAACGCCTCAAACCCGGCTTCGCGCATCACTGTGACGCTCAGAAAATCCATCAGGGTAGACCGGATGCGCGGATATGAAATCAGCTTGCGACAATCCACATAAGTCGGTGCCTGCTTGCCTGATGCATGGGTGAAAGGTTCCCGCGCATTGAAATCAATCGCACCAATCTCGATCAGCATCCCTGCTGTCAGGCGGGCCATTTCAGATTTGTCAGGATAGGAGGAGGGGATCATCAGGTCTTCTTTCTTATCGTCAGAGTGTAAATATCCCCGCGCGGCGCGCCGGGCGTCAGCCCGTTACCCGCCAATGCAGATCAAAACCGGGGTCAAACATGGTCACAGGCCCGTCGGGTGTGTCGATCCGGTCGGGATAGGGCACAGGATCGCCTTTGGTCAGGGTGATCGTCGCCTCGTTCGGCGGCAGCCCGTAAAACATCGGCCCGTTGATAGAGGTGAATGCCTCCAGCTTTTTCAACTGGCCTGCCACCTCGAACACCTCTGCCAGACAGGACATCGTGTTGGTTGCGGTGAAGATCCCTGCGCAGCCGCAGTTTTGCAATTTGGCCGCATCCACATGCGGTGCGGAATCAGTGCCAAGGAAAAACCGTTTGTCGCCCGATACCGCTGCCTGCACCAAGGCAATACGATGCGCCTCGCGCTTGGCGACGGGCAGGCAATAGAAATGCGGTTTGATCCCGCCTGCCAGAATATGATTACGGTTAATAATCAGATGGTGGGTCGTGATCGTCGCCGCCATGTTCTTGTGGCTGTCGCGCACATAATCCACGGCGTCCTGCGTGGTGACATGTTCCATCACGACCTTCAGATCCGGCACCTTTTTGCGCAAAGGTTTCAAAATCTTGTCGATGAACACAGCCTCACGGTCGAAGATATCGATGTCGTGATCGGTGACCTCGCCATGCACACATAGTGGCATCCCGATCTCGGCCATGACATCCAGCACAGGCCGGACCTTTTCGAAATCGCGCACACCGGACGCGGAATTGGTCGTGGCCCCCGCAGGATACAATTTCACCGCTGTCGCAATCCCCGCGGCATGGGCCGCGCGCACGTCTTCGGGATCGGTGGCTTCGGTCAGATACAGCGTCATCAGCGGGGTAAAGCGCATCCCGTCAGGCAAGGCTGCCATGATCCGGTCACGATAGGCCGCGGCCTGCGCCGCTGTCACAACTGGTGGCACAAGGTTGGGCATGATGATCGCCCGGGCAAAATGGCGTGCCGTTTCCGGCAAAACCGCCTGCAACATCGCGCCATCACGCAAATGCAGGTGCCAGTCATCAGGGCGGCGGATCGTCAGGCTTGTCAGGTCTTTATCAGGCATGGTCAGGCAATTACACTTTTGTGATTGCCGTGACCATACCTTTCCTGCCGCCTAAGCGCGCTTAAAAAAACGCCTGCAAGCCGGTTTGCGCCCGGCCAAGGATCAGCGCATGCACATCATGCGTGCCTTCATAGGTGTTCACCGTTTCCAGATTGACCATATGGCGCATGATCTGGAAATCCTCGGAAATCCCGTTGCCGCCATGCATGTCGCGTGAAGCGCGTGCGATATCCAGCGCCTTGCCGCAATTGTTGCGCTTCATCAGGCTGATCATCTCGGGTGCTGCACGGCCTGCCTCCATCAAACGGCCCAGTTGCAACGCCGCCTGCGTGCCAAGCGCGATCTCGGTCTGCATATCGGCCAGTTTCTTCTGAAACAACTGTGTTTGCGCCAAAGGCTTGCCAAATTGCTTGCGATCCAACCCGTATTGCCGCGCCGCGTGCCAGCAGGCCTCTGCCGCGCCCATCACACCCCATGCGATGCCGTAACGCGCGCGGTTCAGGCAGCCGAACGGCCCTTTCAGACCCTGCACGCCGGGCAACAGCGCGTCTTCGCCGACCTCGACATTGTCCATGACAATCTCGCCGGTGACCGATGCCCGCAGGCTCAGCTTGCCGCCCACTTTTGGCGCGCTCAGCCCCTTCATGCCTTTTTCCAGCACAAACCCGCGGATCTTGCCGCCATGCGCCTCGGATTTGGCCCAGACGATGAACACATCGGCAATCGGCGCATTGCTGATCCACATCTTGGACCCGTTCAACACATAGCCGCCATCTGTTTTCTTTGCCGTGGTTTTCATCCCCGCAGGGTCAGACCCCGCATCAGGTTCGGTCAGCCCGAAACAGCCGATCAAAGTACCCGCAGCCAGACCGGGCAGATATTTCGCGCGTTGCGCATCGGACCCGTAGGCATGGATCGGATACATCACCAAGGACGATTGTACCGACATCATCGACCGATAACCGCTATCTACCCGCTCAATCTCGCGCGCGACCAGACCATAGGTGACGTAACCCGCATCCAGCCCGCCGAATTCTTCGGGGATCGTGACGCCCAGCAAGCCAGCCTCGCCCATCATCGGGAAAATCTCTGGCTCTACCAGCGCATCGCGGTAGGCGGCGGTCACGCGCGGTTGCAGCTTGTCTTGCGCAAACTGGCGTGCGGCATCGCGCAACATGCGTTCATCCTCGGTCAACTGGTCTTCCAGTCGCAGCGGATCGGCCCAGTCGAACGGGCCCAGATCGGGGCCAAAACCGGTGGCGGTGATTGGTGCGGAATGATTCATGGCAATTCTCCTCGTCGCGCAAAGCATAGGCTGCCGCGCAGACAGGGGCAATGGATGGGTTGACGCAAGCACGCAGCGATGCAGCTATAGGCGACACGGGGGGACATCATGACATTCACAGATATCGACGCGGTGCAGGCCGGACTGGGCGAACAAGGCTATATCTGCGGGCGCCCTTTGGCGACGGTGGTTTTCCTTGCCTTGCGCCTTGGCCGGCCCTTGTTTCTGGAAGGCGAGGCCGGCACCGGCAAAACCGAAATCGCCAAGGCGCTGGCACTGGCGCTGGGCCGCCGCCTGATCCGGCTGCAATGCTACGAAGGGCTTGATGCGTCATCTGCGGTCTATGAATGGAACTTCGCCGAACAGATGATCGCGATCCGCACGGCAGAGGCCGCTGGCGGGGCCGATCGCGCCGCGCTGAAATCCGAGCTTTTCAGTGAAGACTACCTGATCGAACGCCCCCTGCTGCAAGCCATGCGCCCGCAACCTGGCGGCGCACCGATCCTGCTGATCGACGAACTTGACCGCACCGATGCCCCGTTCGAGGCTTTCCTGCTCGAGGCGTTATCCGACTTTCAGGTCACGATCCCCGAACTTGGCACGATCAAGGCGGCGGAACCCCCCATCGTGATCCTGACCTCGAACCGCACCCGTGAAGTCCACGATGCCCTCAAGCGCCGCTGCCTGTATCACTGGGTCGATTACCCCGACTTCGCCCGCGAGATCGAAATCCTGCACGCCCGCGCCCCTGAAGCCAGCGCCGCCCTTTCCGCCGAGGTTGTGGCCTTCGTCCAGCGTCTGCGGCAGGAAGATCTTTATAAAAAACCCGGCGTCGCGGAAACCATTGACTGGGCCAAATGCCTTCTGGCACTGGATGTGGTAAACCTCTCGCCCGCCGTGATCAGCGACACGCTCGGTGCGATCCTGAAGTACCAAGACGACATCCAGAAACTGCAAAACCATCAAGCCCAACGCCTGCTTGACGACGCCCGCGCGAGCCTTGCCCCCTGATGTCCCATCGTCCGAGCATAAATATCCCACAGGGGTCTGGGGATGTGAAATCCCCAGCTTATGCGCCGTTGCATCTACCGGATGATCCAAAACTTGCGGGCAACATCACCCATTTCGCCCGCGCCTTGCGGAAGGCTGGCCTCAAACTCGGCCCCGGTCGCGTGATCGACGCAATCAACGCGGTGCAGGCCGTGGGGTTTACGGAACGCGCCGATTTTTACTGGACCCTGCACGCCTGCTTTGTCTCAAAACCCGAAGACAGCGTTGTCTTCGCCCAACTGTTCCGGCTTTACTGGCGCGATCCGCAATACCTAGACCATATGATGTCGCTGCTGACCCCGATGGTGCATGGCGTCCAAGAAGACCGCCGCGCCGAAGCCGCCGAAAAACGCGCAGCCGAGGCGCTGCTAGACGGGCAGAACCCGCCCCCGCCGCAGTCAGAGCCACGCGAGGATGAAATCGAGATCGACATTGACGCCACCCACACAGCCTCGGCTGAGGAACGCTTGCGCCAGCTTGATTTCGAACAGATGAGCACGGCAGAAATGTCCGCCGCCACCAAGATGCTGGCAGAATTGCGCCTGCCGGTGCCGCCAATCATGACACGGCGTAAACAGGCTTTGCCGGGGCCGTTGGTGGATTGGAAACAGACGATGCGCCGCGCGGCGCGGCAGGGGGGCGAGATCACGCGCCTCGCGACCGCGCGCAAACGCACGCGTTATCCCAATCTTGTGGTGCTCTGCGATATCTCCGGCTCGATGTCGTCGTATTCGCGCGCTGTCCTGCATTTCGTCCATGCCGTCGCCAACCGCGAAGGGCAGGGCTGGGCACAGGTCCATGCCTTCACCTTTGGTACGTCGCTGACCAATATTACCCGCCATATGCGTAGGCGCGATGTGGATGCTGCCCTTGCCGCGGCGGGGGCGCAGGCGCAGGATTGGGAAGGTGGGACGCGGATCGGCGCCTGCCTGCATGATTTCAACCGCGACTGGGCGCGTCGTGTCGCAGGGCAGGGTGCTGTTGTCCTGCTGATCACCGATGGCCTTGACCGCGATGCCACCCATGATCTGGGTCGCGAGATGGAGCGGCTCAAGCTGACCTTTTCTCAAGTCATCTGGCTTAACCCGTTGCTGCGCTGGGACGGCTTCGCGCCACTTGCGCGCGGTATCACGCAGATGCTGCCGCATTGCACCAGTTTCCGCGCCGCACATAATGTGGCATCCTTGGCGGGGCTGGCACAAGCACTGACACGACCCGACGACGGGGGCGAAAAACGGCGTATGCTGGTCGCGATGCAAGGGGGAGCACGGACATGACGCAGGAACCGGCCGCACTCGCGCTGGACTGGGCGCAAGCAGGGCGCAAAGTTGCTCTTGCCACCGTGATCGAGACTTGGGGTTCCGCCCCGCGTGCGGTGGGAAGTCAGCTGGTGATCGACAGCGATGGCGCGATGGAAGGCTCTGTTTCTGGCGGGTGTGTCGAAGGTGCCGTGGTCACAGCTGCGATTGATGCGATAGCGGCAGGCAAGTCCGAGATCTTGGAATTTGGCGTCAGCGATGATGAAGCCTTTGCCGTCGGTCTGGCCTGTGGCGGACAGATCAAGGTGCTGGTGCAGCCCGTCGGGGATGGCCTGACACTTGCGATGTTGCAAGCGCTGGCCGATGCACGCGACGCAGCCCGGCCCATCGGCCTTGTCACCGATCTTGCGACCGGTGCCAGCCGGATCATCGCCCCCGCCGATGCCCCCGACCGTTTCCGCCTTGACCGGTCAGGAATGGAACAGGACGGTACATTCATCACCATCCAGAACCCACCCCTGCGAATGATTATCGTCGGTGCCGTGCATATCGCACAGCCGCTTGTCAGCATGGCACGCGCCTGCGGCTATGCGCCCACGCTGATCGACCCGCGCGGCGCATTCGGGTCCGCCGCGCGTTTTCCCGGTGAGACGATTATGGAAGACTGGCCTGACGAAGCCCTCGCCACCCTCAAGCCTGATGCCCGCACGGCAATCGTCACGCTGACCCACGACCCCAAACTGGACGATCCCGCAATCATTGCGGCGTTGCGGTCCGATGTGTTCTATCTCGGCTGTCTTGGTTCCACCCGCACCCATGCCAAACGCGTCACACGGTTGCAGGATGCCGGTTTTACCGCAGGCCAGATCGCGCGCATCCATGCTCCTGTCGGCCTTGATATCGGCGGGCGGCACCCCGCAGAGATTGCCGTCAGCATCATGGCGCAAATCACGCAAACCCTGCGGCAGGCCAGATGAAGTTCGGCACCATTCCGGTCGCGCAAGCGCAAGGCGCGATCCTTGCGCATGGCACGCAAATCGGCAGTCGCCGCTTGCCCAAAGGCAGGCTGCTGGACGCCGCTGATATCGCAGCACTTCAGACCGCAGGCATTGCCGAAGTGATCGCCGCCACACTCGACCCCGGCGATCTGGATGAAAATGCAGCAGCAGCCAAGCTCGCCCATGCTTTGGCCGGAAACGGGGTCACTATCAGCACTGCGGCGACAGGTCGCGTCAACCTGTTTGCAGATGCAGCAGGAATCGTGAACCTTGATATCGGCGCAATCAATCGCGTCAATGCAGTCAATCCGATGATCACTGTCGCGACCTTGCCGCAATATACCCGCGTCGCGGCAGGCAATATGGTGGCGACGATCAAGATCATCTCCTATGCCGTGCCGGGGGATGATCTGGCCAAAGTCGCCACCGCTGATGCCGTATCCCTGCTACGCCCGCTTTACCGCACCGCCACCCTGATCGAGACCAGTCTGGGAAAAGACCCAGGCACCAAAGGGCAAAAATCGCTGGCAAAGCGGCTGTCGCGGCTTGATATGGTGCTGGATGGTATCGTAACAGTATCACACAATACCAATACGTTGGCATCCGCACTTCAGGCTGTAACTGGTGATGTTGTTTTCATCCTCACCGCCTCTGCCACATCTGATGTCGACGATATCGGCCCTTCCGCTTTGCGTGCGGCAGGCGGCAATGTCAGCCAGTTCGGCATGCCTGTGGATCCCGGCAATCTGCTGTTTCTGGGCGACCTGCATGGCAAGCCGGTGATCGGATTGCCTGGCTGCGCCCGTTCGCCTGCGCTGAACGGGGCCGATTGGGTGCTGGAACGGGTCATCTGTGGGCGTCCGCCCAGCCCTGCCGATTTCGCGGCTATGGGTGTCGGCGGCTTGCTAAAAGAAATGCCAGACCGCCCGCAGCCGCGCCGCAGCATGACGTGATGCTGCATAGCAGCGGAGTTTCCCTGTTCTCAGATCATCATTGCCGTGCTTAACTCATTCCAGAACGCAAATAAGATGACGAGTTCGGGAGGAATGAATGGCATCTGTAACTATGAAGGTGAACGGTAAATCCGTGTCGAAAGACGTGGAAGGACGCACGCTTTTGGTGGATTTTCTGCGCAATGATCTGCGTCTGACAGGCACCCATGTTGGCTGCGACACATCGCAATGCGGCGCCTGCGTCGTGCATGTCAACGGCCAAGCGGTCAAGGCCTGCGCGATCTTCGCGATCGAGGTGGACGGCGCAGAAGTTGCCACCATCGAAGGTCAGGCAAACGCTGACGGATCGCTGAACGTGATCCAGCAGGCGTTTCAGGATCATCACGGCCTGCAATGTGGCTTTTGCACGCCGGGAATGGTGATGTCTGCCGCCGCCCTGTTGAAAGAGAATCCCAAGCCGTCCGAGGCCGAGGTGCGCAGCTATCTGGAGGGGAATATCTGCCGCTGCACGGGATATCACAACATTGTCAAAGCGATCATGGCAGCATCCGGTCAGGACGTCGCCGCCATCGCCGCCGAATAATCAGAATTTGGGAGAAACCGGGACGCGCGCTATCCTGCCAGCCGTCCCATCCGGGAGGAATTTCAATGCCTAAAGATCATGGAATTGGCGCCAGCGACAAGCGGCGCGAAGACGTCCGCTTTTTGACGGGTGCCGGTCATTACACCGACGATATCAAACATTACGGCGCGACCACGGCGGTCTTTTGCCGTTCGACCGTGGCGCATGGCGTCATCAAATCAATCGACACTTCAGAGGCCGAAGGGATGCCGGGCGTGCTGGCTATCTTCACCGGCGCGGATTTCGCCGATGTGGGCGGCAACCCCGCTGGCTGGCTGATCAACAGCCGCGACGGGACGCCGATGAAGGAACCCAAACGCCCCGTTCTGGCACATGGCAAGGTCCGCCATGTCGGTGACGCCTATGCCGCGGTGATCGCGGAAACTGAATTGCAGGCCCGCAACGCGGCCGAGGCGATTGTGGCCGAGATCGAGGAACTGCCCGCCATCGTCGATATGGCCGCTGCCTTGGCTGGCGATGCGTTCGTGCATGACGAGATCGAAACCAACCAGTGTTTCGACTGGGGCTGGATCGAGGATAACCGCGCCGCCACCGATGCCGCGATCAAGGCAGCGCCGCATGTCACAACGCTGGAACTGGTCAACAACCGTCTGGTGCCCAATGCGATGGAACCACGCTGTTCCATCGGGAACTACGACGCGGGCAATGATTCCTACGTCCTGCAAACCACATCGCAGAACCCGCATCTGACACGGCTGCTGATTTCGGCCTTTGTCATGGGTATTCCCGAAAACAAGCTGACCGTCATTGCGCCTGACGTGGGTGGCGGGTTCGGGTCCAAGATCTATCACTATGGCGAAGAAGCCCTGGTGCTGGCCGCCGCGCGCAAGATCGGCCGTCCTGTCAAATGGACCGCCGACCGGACCGAGGCGTTTTTGACCGATGCACATGGCCGTGACCATGTGACCAAGATCGAACTCGCTTGCGAAAAGGACGGCACGTTTATCGCCTTCCGTACGGAAACCATGGCGAATGTGGGCGCGTATCTGTCGAACTTCTCGACCGCGACGCCGACCTTCCTGCATGGCACGCTGATGGCGGGGAACTACACCGTCCCCAACGTCTATGTGAATGTGAAAGCCGTGTTCACCAATACCGCCCCCGTTGACGCCTACCGTGGCGCGGGCCGCCCAGAGGCGACCTATTCCATCGAACGCGTCATCGACAAGGCTGCGCGCGAGTTGGGGATCGACCCGATCGAGATCCGGCGCAAGAACTTCGTCAAGCCGGATCAATACCCCTTCGTTAGCGCTGCCGGTCTGGAATACGATTCCGGCAATTATGATGCGCTGATGGACACGCTGGAAAAGCACATCGACCGCAAGGGGTTCGAGGCACGCCGCAAGGAAAGCGAAGCCAAAGGCATGCTGCGCGGTCTGGGGCTGAACGCCTATATCGAGGCTTGCGGCATCGCGCCGTCAAACCTTGTCGGTGTGCTGGGCAGCCGTGTGGGCCTTTATGACGCCGCGACCGTTCGGGTGAATGCCACTGGCAACCTGTCCGTCATGGTCGGCGCGCATAGCCACGGGCAGGGGCATGAAACCGTGTTTCCCCAGATCGTGGGAGAAATGCTGGGGATTGATCCGCAAAGCATCGACATCGTGCATGGCGATACGTCGAAAATCCCCTTCGGGATGGGCACCTACGGGTCGCGGTCGTTGGCGGTCTGCGGGTCCGCCATGGTGCGGGCGACCGAAAAGATCATTGCCAAGGCCAAGAAAATTGCAGCGCATATGCTGGAAGCCTCTGCCGATGACGTGGATTTCAAAGATGGCCAGTTCACCGTGAAAGGCACCGACAAATCCGTCAGCTTCGGCGAGGTCGCGTTGAAGGCTTATATCCCTCACAACTTCCCGCTTGAAGACATCGAACCGGGGCTGGAGGAAACGGCGTTTTATGATCCCGCCAACTTTACCTATCCGTCCGGCGCCTATGCCTGCGAGGTCGAGGTGGACCCCGACACCGGCAAGGTCCGTGTGGACCGTTTCGTCGCTGTGGACGATTTCGGCAACATCATGAACCCGATGATCGTGACGGGGCAGGTGCATGGCGGGCTTGGCCAAGGGATCGGGCAGGCGCTGCTGGAAGGGGCGCGTTATGACGATGACGGCCAGCTTTTGTCGGCCAGCTACATGGATTACACCATGCCGCGCGCGGATGATCTGCCGTTCTACACCGTCGATCACGCCAATGGCACGCCATGCACGCACAACCCCTTGGGCGTGAAAGGCTGTGGCGAGGCGGGGGCGATCGGATCGCCGCCGACAATCGTCAACGCTGTCGTCGATGCGCTGCAATCAGCCGGCAAGAACGTCACCCACATCGACATGCCCCTGACGCCGCTGCGCGTCTGGGATGCCATGCAAAACGCATAAGGGAGAGCAGGAATGTATGCTTTTGAAATCGAACGGCCCAACACCATCGCCGATGCGGTCAAGGCGCTGCAATCAGACGGTGCGCAGGCGCTGGGCGGCGGGCAAACGCTGATCCCGACACTGAAGGCACGGCTTGCCGCACCAGAGGTGCTGGTCAGCCTGACGGGGATCGGTGAAATGCAAGGCGTGTGCCTGTCCGACGACGGTGCGCTGTGCGTCGGGGCAGGGACCACCCATGCAACCGTCGCCAGCGAAGCGGCAGCGCATTTTCCGGGGCTGGCGGAACTGGCCAGCCATATCGGTGATCCGGCGGTGCGCAACCGCGGTACGCTCGGCGGATCGCTGGCGAACAACGACCCCGCTGCTTGCTATCCCGCAGCGGTGCTTGGAACAGGTGCGACGATCATCACCAACACCCGCCAGATCGCGGCGGATGATTATTTTCAGGGCATGTTCACCACTGCACTGGAAGAAGGCGAGGTCATCACCGAGGTCCGTTTCCCGATCCCGCAAAAGTCGCATTACATGAAATTCGTCCAGCCGGCGTCGCGTTTCGCGCTGGTCGGCGTGTTTGTCGCGCAATACGCGGATGGCGTGCGCGTCGCAGTCACAGGCGCATCGGAAGAAGGCGTTTTCCGCTGGCATGACGCCGAAAAAGCGCTGGCTGCCGATTTCTCGGACAAGGCGCTAGATAGTCTGAGCGTGCCTGCGGATAACATGATCGGCGATCTGCACGGATCGCCCGCATACCGCGCCCATCTGGTCAAAGTCATGACCGGGCGTGCCGTAAAAGCCGCCTGACCCCATCGGCACTATTCCGCCCGACCCTGTTGTCGGGCGGAACGTTTCATTCCTCATAATGTTATAAAAGTTAGCGCCCCCTTTTCGGGAGGATGTTATGATGAGGATTAAAATGCGTTATTCAAAATTGAAATCCACGACTTCGTTGGTCGTCAGCCTTGCGCTGGTTTCAACGCCCATGTTCGCACAGCAGGCAGAAATCGATACCTGCGGCGATGAACCGGAATTCCCGTGCCTTGTTGACGGAGAACTGGTCGAAGACCGCTCTGAATTCGACATGATGCAAGAGGCTGCGGCAATGGCCGCAATCGAAGCACAGGTCGAGGCTGACCTTGCCGCCGCCGCAGCGCTTGAGGCAGAAGCCCTTGCCGCCGCTGAAGCCGAAGCAGCAGCCGCCGCCCAAGCTGCCGCCGCCGAAGACGCCGCCAACGCCGAAGCGGAAGCCGTTGCCGAGGCCGCAGCCGCTGCCGCAGCGCAGGCCGAACAAGAGGCCCAAGCCGCCGCAGAAGCTGCAGCCGCAGCACAGGCAGCAGCTGATGCCGAAGCACAAGCCGCCGCTGACGCCGCAGCTGCCGCCGATGCCGAAGCCGCTGCAGATGCAGAAGCCGCCGCAGAAGCTGCTGCCGCTGAAGAAGCTGCCGCTGCTGTTGCTGCCGCAGAAGCTGCAGAAGCAGATGCTGCCGAAGATGACGCATTAAGCGCTGAAGAAGCAGCCGCTGTTGCCGCTGCAGAGGCCGAAGCAGAAGCCTTGGCTGCTGCAGAAGAAGCAGACGCTGCCGCTGAAGCAGATGCCGCCGCTGAAGTAGACGCAGATGCCGCCCCCGAAGTAGAAGCAGAAACCGCTGCCGAAGCTGAAGTAGTGACAGATGCCGAGGCCGAAGCAACTGCCGAGGCTGAAGCCGCTGCAGAAGCAGAAGCAATCGCAGAAGCGGAAGCTGCACCACCGATCGTGGAGCCGACAACAGTCGAAGAGCAGCTTGCTGCCCAGCCGCAAACCCCCGAAGAAACCCAAGAAGAAGCTCCGATTGAATCGGCAGCAGCTTTCGCTGATCTGGACACCGACACCGTACCGGAAGGCACAGAAGTCGAAACCGAAACAGTGACCGAAGATAATGTGCGGTCCAGCACCGAAGACTTTGCCAATCGCGCGAATGACGATCAGGCACCTGTGGTGTCAAGCAGCAGTGACCGTGACGGCCTGTCGACTTTCCAAAAGGCGCTTTTGGTCGGTCTTGGTGCGGCTGTCGTCGGCACCGTGCTGCGTAACGGTGACCGGGTTGTATCGAACTCGGGCGACCGTGTTGTTGTGCAGCGTGGCGATAACTTTGTCGTCCTGAAAGATGACGATGTGCTGTTGCGTCAGCCGGGCAATCAGGTTGAAACACAGACGTTCAACGACGGATCATCGCGGACAATCGTGTTGCGTGAAGATGGCAGCCGGATCATCACAATCCGTGGTGCCGATGGCACCGTCCAGCGCCGTGCACGCCTGATGCCGGATGGCACGCAGGTAGAATTGTTCAATGATACGGTCGGCTCTGCGCCGGTGGTCGTTTCGCAGCTGCCGCCAGCACCGGTTTACTTTGTTGAAACCGATCCGGCACGCATCGACGTCGCGACATTACGTCAAGCATTGGAAGCGCGCCAGCGGCCTGCCGGTTTTGACCGGACGTTTTCGCTAAATCAGGTTCGCACTATTCAGGAAGTCCGCCGTCTGGCACCTGTGGTCGAACTGGACACGCTGACATTTGCCACAGGCTCTGCCGCGATTGACCCCGATCAGGCCGCCGGTCTGACAGATCTGGGTCTGGCAATTGCCGGGATCGTCGAAAGCGATCCAACGCAGGTGTTCCTTGTCGAAGGGCATACCGATGCGACAGGTCCGGCGTCGCTGAACCTAGCGCTGTCTGACCGCCGCGCGGAAACCGTCGCACTGGCTTTGACCGAGTTCTTTGGCGTCCCGCCAGAAAACCTGATCACCCAAGGGTATGGCGAAAGCTTTCTGAAGGTGCCGACGCTGGCTGCGGAACGCGCCAACCGTCGTGTGGCGATCCGCAATATCACGACGCTGCTGCGCTAAGCAGTCGTCGGCTATCGAAACGACAAAGGGCGGCTCATCGAGCCGCCCTTTTTTATGTTTCGCGTGGGGTGGGTCATGACCCACCTTACGGATATTATTTGGACAACGGCCCGATCAGCATGACCATCTGGCGGCCTTCCATCTTGGGGAAGTTTTCGACCTTGCCGGTTTCCTTGGTGTCTTCAGCCACACGTTCCAGCAATTGCCGGCCCAGTTCCTGGTGCGCCATTTCACGGCCACGGAACCGCAGGGTGATCTTCACCTTGTCGCCGTTTTCCAGAAACTTGAACACGTTGCGCATCTTGACTTCGTAATCGTGGGAATCCGTGTTCGGGCGGAACTTGATTTCCTTGATCTCGATGATCTTCTGCTTCTTGCGTGCTTCGGCTTCTTTTTTCTGTGTCTCGTATTTGAATTTGCCGAAGTCCATGATCTTGCAGACCGGAGGAACAGCATTCGGCGAAATTTCTACAAGGTCCAGCCCGGCTTCTTCAGCCATCTGCATTGCCCGTTCGGGCGTGACAACGCCTGCATTTTCGCCATCTGCTCCGATAAGCCGGATTTCGGCTGCCCTGATCCGTTCGTTGATCCGGGGGCCTGTTTCGCGCTGGGGTGGCGCGTTGTGGGGTCTGCGTCCTATGGTCTTGATCCTTTGATTGTTCCAGAATGTTGCAGCGGAAGCTAAACCTGCTTTGGCTGCGCTTCAAGCCGCTATCATACAGATTCGTGCCTATTTTGAAAGGAACCTTCCCTCTTTCACTTTATCGCGACTTCTGACATATGCCGCAGCCGGGGGCTCTTGTGTGGCCCACCTCTCTTGAAAGAAGGACCAAGACCATGAGAGCGCTTGCTATCTTGATTATCCTCGCCGTTGTCGGCTTTTTTGGCTACCAGTATGCCGTCGAAGGCCGTGGCCCGAATGCAGCCATCGGTGTTCTGACAGGGGCAACAGCCGAGGCCGAAGCCCGCGCTGCTGCTGAAGCGCAAGCTGCTGCAGATGCCGCTGCTGCAGAAGCTTCTGCTGCCGCCGCTGCCGAAGCCGCTGCCGCCGAGGCAG